>SCTL01000784.1 GCA_004297495.1 Verrucomicrobiota bacterium | reverse complement strand
GCGTCGGCGCTCCACACGTCCTTCTGCGGGAGGGGTTCGGGATAAAAATCGCGAAAGCCGGGCAATCGTTCCATATCCGCGTCAGGTTAGATTGCGCGCGGCGAAAGGAAAAACAAAAAGGCGACGCCGCTGGACCGCGTGGGGCGGACACCGTTTTCAATTCTTCACGGGCGGGACCGGCGCGGCGGTCTTGGCGGGCGAAAGTTTGACGACGTCCAGCCGCATTTCCTTGCCGGCTTTGAATTTCACTACGGCGCGCTCGGGGATGGGCACGTCAGTCTCCGGCGCGTTGGGGTTGCGACCCACGCGGGCCTTGCGGACTTTCACTTCGAACACGCCGAAGTTTCGCAATTCCACTTTGTCGCCGCGCGAGAGCGATTCGGCGATGTAGTCGAGCGTTTTCTGGACGATCTCGTGGACCTTCTCCTGCGTAAGGTTGCTCTCCTGGCTGATGCGCACGACCAAGTCTCGTTTGGTGAGAGTCATAGGCGTCTGGGGCTTTTGCTGAGTTATGTTTCCTATAACCAATCCATGTGCATCGGGTCAAGGATTAACTGGAGCGGCGCGCTCAAACTTTTGTGCCGACGGCGTCCGACAAATTCTTCATGCCTTCAAGTTCCACATGCCGTCGCAAGCCAGAAACGATGTTTTTGGCGAGAGCCGGCCCTTCATAAACCAATCCGGTGTAAACCTGGACGAGCGATGCGCCGGCGGTGATTTTTTCCCAAGCGTCAGCGGCGTTGAAAATGCCCCCCACGCCGATGATGGGAATGCTTCCTCTGCTCTGCCGGTAGAGATGCCGGATGACTTCCGTGCTGCGCGCGGCGAGCGGACGCCCGCTCAAGCCGCCGGTCTCGGCATACACGCGGCTGACGGCGGCATCGCTCGAAGCGGGGCGCGTGATGGTGGTGTTGGTGGCGACGATGCCGGCGAGACCACGCTTCTGGCACAAGTCGAGGATTTCATCCAGTGCGTCGAAAGAGAGATCGGGCGCGACTTTGACGAGGATGGGCTTCCCGGATTGCCGATGGCCGATTGCCGACTGCCGATTGATTTCTTGCATTGCCACTACGATTTCATCGAGCGCCGCCTTGTCCTGAAGCTGCCGGAGATTCGGCGTGTTCGGCGAACTGACGTTGACGACAAAAAAATCCGCGAGTGATTGCAGCGCACGAAAAGAATTCGCGTAGTCGGCGGCAGCTTCATTGAGCGGCGCGACTTTGGATTTGCCGAGATTGATGCCGACGGGATGAGCGGGCCAGCAACCGGAATCGCGCCAGGCCTGAAGTTTTTGCGTGAGGGCCATCGCGCCGTCGTTGTTGAAACCCATGCGATTCACGATGGCCTGCTCGGGAATCGCGCGAAAGACGCGTGGCTGCGGGTTGCCGGGTTGCGCGAGCCAGGTCACGCCGCCGAGTTCGGTGAAGCCGAATCCCAGCGCGGCCCACGCGGGCACGGCTTTGGCATCTTTGTCCATGCCCGCGGCGAGGCCGACGGGATTCGGAAAGCGCAGACCGAAAAGTTCCACCGGCAATTCCGACGAGCCGAGAAAACTCTGCAATGCGTTGCAAGCCCAGCGATGACGGCTCGCCCACGCCAGTCGCGCGAGCGTGAAATCGTGAACGCGCTCGGCCTCTTGCGCGAAGAGGGCAGGACGGATCAGTCGCCGGTAGAGCCAGCCCATGTTAGAAATGCAGGTTGCGCAACGCGAGCGCGGCCACCGTGACGACGAGCATCATTCCGGCGGGCATGAATTTTTTCGTCTTCGCCAGTCGTACCGCGAAGACAACCAGCAACGCCGCCATCAACACGTTCGCGAAACCGTGGCGGAATGAAGCGCTGAGAAAATCCGGAATGGCGCAAAGCACCAGCGCCGCTGCGAACGCGGCGGACAGGATGAGCGAGACTTTGCTGCCGGCTTTGAGAAAGCCGATCAAACCGCCCACGACCAGCAGCACGATGTAAATCCAGAGAACCAGGTTTTGCATGGCGCGGCAGGTTGCCTCAGCTGGCGGGCGCGTCCAAGTCCAGAATTCAGTCGCGGCCACTCAAACTGCTTTCGGCTTTCTGATCAACGAACTTGCCAGACAGCCAAGCGAAGCAAAAAAGAAAACCGGATCGATGAGACAATCCCACAAGTTCCCTGATTCAGGCAGACGCGCGAGCCACGCGCAAAACGTCAGGAGCAGAACAAGTCCGAGCCGATTCCGCCGGCATTGCAGCATCATCGCTACGATTCCCACCACCACGAACAGCGGCCCAAACCTCCAACCCCACGCGAACGAATCCACCGGGCCAAGGCCGAGCGCGAGCGGATACAGAAACAGGCCGGACACCGATCCAAAAATCCACATCGCCCGCCGGTCTTCGGCACGAAGCAGTTCCGTATTGAAGAATGTTTTCGCCACGCCGGCCACGAGCCACGCCAGCAGCGGAACACTCCAATGATCCTGAAACACCACCAGAACGCGCGCCAGCGGGAAACCTCCGACGGGAAGGAACAACACTCCGAGCGAAAGCAACCCAAGGCCGACGCACCAACCCGCGCCGCGTGGTTGCCAGCGCAGCGCTCGTGCTAGTCGCGCCAGCAAGAGGATGAGCGCGAGCATCGGTGCAAGAAATGAAACCATGATGGACACGCCGTTCATCGGCGGTGCCCTTTCAGTTGCTGATCGAGCCACGCCGCGTTGAACGTCGCGTGCGTGATGCCGCGTCGTTTCCAGGTGTAGGTCACGTGAATGAATCCGCCGTTCGACTGCAAAAGCGTCGGATAAGAAAACTCTGCGCCCGCTTCCTCGGCCAGCGTGGCGGCGCGTTGCCACGTCGCGCCGGAGTCTGCGGAAACAGCCAGCCGCAAATTGTCGCGTCCGGAAACCGTGTCGTTGAACGCGAGCAACAGTCGCCCGTCTGCCAACCGGATGGCGTCGAGGCCGGAATTTGAGTTTGGCAAATCAATCGTCTGCGCGCCGGACCAGGTCTTTCCGCTGTCCGCCGTGCGCGACACCTGAAGTTTTTTGACTGAGCCGGTGGTGCGGCAAAGCAACACGGCGTTGGTTTCATCCAATGTCACGAGCGCGGGCTGGAAAGCGGAGTGACCTCCGAACGCGCGGGTTTTCACCGCGGAAAATTCTCCCGTCGCCGGGCGCCACCAAAGTAACTCGGGAAACGCTCCGAGGAATTCGTGATAGACCGGCACGGCGAATCCGCCATCTGTCAGCGGCGCGGGTTTGTTTTTTACGAGTTCGCTGACATTGAGAAACGGGCTTAAGCCGAGCCGCCGGGAAATCGTCCAGGTTTTTCCGCCATCGCGCGAGGTTTTCAAGTTGAGCGAACTGCACGACCATCCGCCGAAACCTGTCGTTACGAAAATCAGATGCAATTGCCTGCCCGCGCCGGCGAAGATCACGGCGTTGCCGACTTTCTTCACGTAGCGGTACGTTTCGTGACCGGCGGTTTCGCGCGTGACGATGGCGCGCGGCGGTGACCACGCGTTCGTCAAACCCGGCTCGCGCGTTGCGAAGTAAATCGCGACGTCGCGCGCGCCTTCGCGCGTGCCGGCATACCAGACCGCCGCCAGCCGGCCTTCCGGCAGTTCGCAGATCGAAGAGACATGTGTCGATGGCTGGACAAAGGTTGGATCAATAAATTGTTCGTGAAATTCGGGCGCGGAATTTGTGGCCACCGCGGTGACCGGTGAGACAAGAAACTTTGGCGAGTCAACCGGCGAAACGTGCCAGCCGTCTTGCCACGCAATCAAGCCAAGCACCGCGAGCGTCAGTCCCAAATGAATCCAGCGACACGGAGCAGGATTCATCGCAGGGGATTGGCTTTGGTCGGGCACTGCGGCGCAGGTTGCCTCAGCCGGGTTGCACGTCCAAGCTCAGAATTTCACCCGGCTCGCACTCGGCGGTCACTTCAAACGGGCGGCAGCATACTTCACAATCGGTCGTGAAACGCGACGACGGTACGGAAGTGTCCACCACCAACTCGCAGCGCTGGCCGCAGTACGGGCAAAGAACAGTTTCTGAAACTTCCA
>SCTL01000783.1 GCA_004297495.1 Verrucomicrobiota bacterium | reverse complement strand
TGCATGCCGTGATTGTCGGCCAGGATTATCGCGGTGATCCGTTCGAGTTTTTCATCGCGGGCGATTTGCACCAAGCGCGTGAGCAACTCCGTTCCCAGCCCCTGCCGCTGCCAACGATCGGCAACCAGGAGCGCGTATTCCGCTTCGTTCAACCCGCGCGCCTTGCTCAAGCGAGCGACGCCGAGAATCTCCGGTTGCCCCGTGCGCTCGTTCCGGTGTTCGACCACCAGCGCGATTTCACGGTCGTAATCATTGAAGCAGATCCGCGTCAACCGTTCGTGCGCGACGCGCTGGTCCAGTTTCAACGCGCTGAAATACCGGTGATAGACGCTCTCCTCGGAAAGTGTTTCATGAAACTTCACCAGCAACGGCTCATCCTCGGGCCGGATCGGGCGGATGCTCACCTTCGTGCCGTTCTTCAAAGTCCACGGCGCGACGTATTGCGTCGGATACGGTCGGATCGCCGTGCGCGGCAGTTTGTCTTCGGTCACGTCCGCCTTGTGGACGACGACGCGCGCATCGAGCGCAAGCACGCGTTCCGGCGAAACGATCAGCGGATTGATGTCAATTTCCGTGATCCATTTCTGCTCGACGACCAACTGGCTGAAGCGCACCAGCAATTCCTCCACCGCCGCCAGGTTGACAGCCGCGCGACCGCGCACGCCTTTGAGCGCGGTGTAAATCTTTGTCTGCTCGATCATGCGCCGCGCGAGCGTGGCGTTGAGCGGCGGCAAGGCGAGCGCGCGATCCTTGAAGACTTCGACGAGCTGGCCGCCGGTGCCGAACAACAGCACCGGGCCGAATTGCGGGTCCAGACTGCTGCCGATGATGAGTTCGTAGCCATCCAGCGAAATCATCGGCTGCACGGTCACGCCGAGGAAATGTTCCGCGCCGACTTTTTCCTTCACGGCCTCAGCGATGGTCTTCCACGCCTTCCTCACGGCGGCTTCGGTGCGCAGGTTCAATTGCACGCCGCCCACGTCGGTCTTGTGCGTGATCGTTTCGGAAAATAATTTCAGCACGACGGGATAGCCGATCTTTTCCGCCAGCTTCACGGCTTCAGTTTCGGTTTTCGCGACGAGTGTTTCGACGGTCGGAATCCCATAAGCGGCGAGCAGTTGTTTGGATTCAAACTCGGTGAGAATCGTGCGACCGGCGCGACGGACTTTTTGAATCATCTCCTCAGCCTCGGCCTGCGCGGTGGCGGATTTGTGATTCGCGTCCAGCAACGCCGGCGTTTCGTAAAGCGCCTTCAGATTCTGGCTGTAGCGCCACATGTATTGGAACGCGCGCGCCGCCGTGTCGGGATAATCGTAGGTGGGAATTCCGGCGGCATTCAAAATATCTTCGCCCGCGCCGACTTCGAGCCCACCCATCCAACTGGCGAGAATCGGTTTTTGGTGGAGGTGCGCGAACTGTTTGACTTGCTCCGCCGTTCCGGTCGGGTCGGTCATCGCCTGCGGTGTGAGAATGACCAACACGCCGTCGCTGTTCGGGTCTTTGGCGGCGATCTCAATCGCCCTGGCATATTTCTCCGGGCCGGCGTCGCCAAGGATGTCCACGGGATTGTTGCGGCTCCAATGCGGCGGGAGCAATTCGTTGTAAGCCTTGAACGTTTCCGGCGAAAGTTCCGTAAGTTCGCCGCCACTGCCGACGAGCATATCCGTCGCGAGCACGCCCGGCCCGCCGGCGTTGGTGACGATGGTGAGATGCGGACCTTTGGGACGCGGTTGTTTGCCGAGAACTTCCGCCATGTGGAAAAGTTCGGCGATGGTGTTGACGCGCAACACGCCCGCGCGACGAAACGCCGCTTCCAGGACTTCATCGCTGCCCGTGAGCGAGCCTGTGTGTGAAGCGGCAGCCTTCGCTGCCTGCTCGGTGCGGCCGGGTTTGATGACGATGATGGGTTTGGTGAGCGCAACTTCGCGGGCGGCGGAGAGAAACGCCCGCGCGTCGCCAATCGTTTCCATGTAGATGACGATGCTCTTGGTGCTCGGATCGTCGCCGAGGTGGTA
>SCTL01000782.1 GCA_004297495.1 Verrucomicrobiota bacterium | reverse complement strand
CACTTCGCGTAGAGCGCCGAGATGTCGAAGAGGTAAGCCTCGCCTTTACATTCCTCGGACCGATCACCGAGCCAGCCTTGACGCTCGTCGCGCTGCGGGCAATCCGTCGGCATCGAGCGATAGTTTCCTTTCGTGCCCCAGACGATGTTGTGATAGATGCGATTGATCAAATCGTTCGAGCAGGCAAATTCGCCGACGACGGGCAAATCATCGTGAACCACTTCGCCTTCGAGCGCGTCCAGCGTGGGCTCGCCGGGAAAACCTGTGACCTCAACGAAACGGAAACCGTGATAGGTGAAGCGCGGTTGCCAGATCTCTGTGCCGCCACCGCGCAGCGTGTAATGATCCGTGACTTGCGCGCCGCGAAGGTTCGCCATGTAAAGCGTGCCGTCGGAGTTCGTCGTCTCCGCATGGCGCAGTTGAACCGTCGTGCCCGCCGCGCCGCGCACTTTGAGTTGACACCAGCCGACCATGTTTTGTCCCAGGTCGAAAACAAACGCGCCGGGCTTCGGTTCGGTAATGGCGATGGGTTTGAGCTTTTCCGTGATTCGAATCGGTTCAATCATCTGCGCGCACAGCACGCCGGTGGGAATGGAGGCGAGTTCGGACTTCTGCCACTTGGAATCGTCGTAGCCGGGCGTGCTCCAGCCGGTGAGTTCCTTCCGGGCGTCGTATTCTTCGCCGTCGTATTCACCGTTGGCGCGAATCGGCCCGTCCGTCGTGGACTTCCACGATTCATCGCTCACGACTTCGCTCACCGAACCGTCCGTATGCTCGACGCGCAACAGCAAAATCATTTTCGGCCAGCCAAAATTCACCACGCCGCCATAGACCTTGCTGCGATCCGAGCAAAAGCGCCCGCCACCCAGCACCGCGCCCAGCGCGTTCGCGCCGCTATGAAGCTGCTTCGTCACGTCATAAGTCACGTAAAACTGCCGCTTGTCATATTGCGCGAGGGCAGGGGAGAGCACGGCGTCACCGACCTTCGCGCCGTTGAGATAAAGCTCCGAGAGACCGAGGCCGGAAAAATAAACCGTCGCGCGCGAAACTTTTTTCTCCATGGCGAAATCCTTCCGCAACCAGCGCGCGGGGAACCGGCGATCCTCCGCCGTGCGCGTCTCGCCCCACGGCTCCATGCCCGCCGGCCCGAGCACTTTGGCCGCGACCCATTTCGAATCGTCGAAGCCCGGCGTGTTCCAGCCTTGCTCCGGCGATTTCGACACCTTCCACTTTTCATCCGTGCGAATCACCATCGGCTCGCCGCTCGTGAACTCGATGGTAAGCAACCCGACGACACCGGCGGGATTTGGCTCGTTGCCTTCGTTGCGCCCGGTGAGTCCGAACACGTAAGTCTTGCCGGGCACGAGCCGCGTGGTGACATCGTTCCACTTGACGGTCTTGTAATTGTTCCGCGCGCCGATGTCGGAATCGTTGATCCAGCCGCGCGCCTCGTTGTCGCCGGTGTATTGGAACAGCGCGCGCTTGATCTTGCGGTCGGCGGGAATGGTCACCTCGCGGCGAAACCAATTCGTGCCAACCGGCGCGGCCTTCACCGGATCGCCCTCGGGAAACCAGATCCAACTCGTGCCCGTAAGTATGTTCGTGATGTCCGCGCTGTCCTGGCCGATCCACTTCGCCGCCGACCAGTCGCGCGATGCCAGCAGGCCCATCGTCCACTTACCGGATTTGCTCCAGTCGGAGGCTTTGCCGGCGGCATCCCACACCCGCACTTTCCAAAAATATTCCGCGTGCGACATCAGCGGCTTGCCGGCGTAAGGCAATAAGACGGAGGCGTCGGATGCGACTTTGCCGGTGTCCCACAAATCGCCGTCGCCGGCTTTTAACTTCGACTCGCTCGACGCGACGAGGATTTGATACGCGCTCTGCTTCACTCCGCGCTCGGTGGATTCGAGCTGCCAACTCAAGCGCGGTTGCGTGGCGTCAAGGCCGAGTGGATTGGCGCGATGTTCGCAGCGAAGATTCGTGACGCTCGTGCCGGCGAGAACGTCGGTTGCCAGCGACAGCGCGAGAACCAGAGTGAGAAGGATGAGGGACGGCAGACTGGCTGAACTGCGTTTGGAGAATTTGGTCATCATAAAAAGTTTATTGAGCCGGACGGTCATCGTGCATCCAAAAAGCGCCGAATGCCATGCCGAAAATGGCGTGAGAACTATTTCGAGACGTCGGTCAGATTCAATTCAGCGTGTTGGCCCGCCAGTTTCCTGACGTCGGCGATGTCCGTGAACTTCAACACGCCGAGATAGTCCGGGCCTTCGTTGTGCGACGCAGGCAAGCTGGTCAGCGAAAGTTTTTTTACGCCCGGCTCGAACAGCGCGGCGTAGAGTGCGTTGGCCGCCATCGTGCCGCTGGCCTGCAATTCAACCTGCGCCAAATCTCCCTCGCGCACGAAATGAATCGTCTGAATCGCGCGGCGCATGTCCCACACGCGCATTCCGTCGAGCGTCTGGCCCAGCAGCATGAAACGGCGGCGAATTTTCGTGAGTCGCTTTTCATCGCCTGACCACGCGGTCAAGCCGACGCCGCGCGGCGCGAACCACGCGAGCGCCGCGCCGGAAGATTTCATTTGCGCTTTCAAGCTCACGAGCGGTGAAACGATGTTGGCAATTCCATCCGTCTTGGCCGGTTCGTCGGCGAGTTCCACGCCAAAGCCGGCGCGCAGATCGTGCAGCCAGACCGGCCCGGACTTTTCGTCCAGGACGCGAAGCTGAACCTTGCCGGCGCTTTTGGCCGCTGTGTCTTCGACGAGATAAATTCGCAGCGAAACGTCATGCTGGCTCGTGAAATCCCACGCGGTGAGTCGCAGTCCTTCGCGCGAGACGGAGAGAATTTGTTTCGGCTCCAACGGCAGGTCCTCACTGGGCCAACCTGAGAAAGCTTTCTCACGCAACTCGGCGCGCAACGCGTCCCCGGTTTCAGCTTTTTGCTTTTCGCCTTCTGCTTTCGCGACGAAGGTCTCAGCAATGTTCGTGTTGATCGCATCCGCCGGCAGCGTCTCGAAGACGCGAAGCTGCACTGGTGCAAAAAACTTTTTTGGCGTGGTCTCAACCGGTGACTCTTCGCCTTTGAGATGCCGATTAAACCAGCGCATCACCGCGAGTTGCAGTTCCGGCACTTCATCATGCGGCCCGGGCGCGAGCACGAGGCCGAGTTTGTTTTCGGCTTTGTAAAGCTTGTAGATGCGACGGACTTTTTCATGGATGCGCGTTGTGCTTTCTAGGGGAAACAACCGGTCGCTGTCCGTGCCACCGATGAGCAGCGGACGTGGCGCGGCGAGCGCGGCGAGCTGCGGAAAATCCCAGCGGTAAATGTTCATGGAAAAATTGCAGTCGCAATGGCTGTCCATCAGGTTGTCGAGAATGTGCCCGCGCAAATCCGCCATGCCCGCTAGCGGCGCGGCGGCTTTAATGCGGTCGTCGAGCGCGGTGACCGTCCAACTGTAAGCGCCGCCGCCCGAGTGGCCGGTGACGCCAAAACGATTCGTGTCCACCTCGGGCCGCGTGCAAAGATAATCCAGCGCGCGAATCCCGAACCACGCCTCGACGCCCGCCGGCGTGTAGCCGCGCGAGTTCCACCACCACAGCCCGCGGTCGCGCGTGCCTGTGTGAACGCCCTGAATCTCGCCCGCCAGCATCGTGTCGAGTACGAGACAGACGTAGCCGTTGCGGGCGTACCACGCGCCGTCCGTTTGATAGACGGCTTTGTTGCCGAGGCTGATGCCGTTGGTGATTGAGCGCGCGTGGCCGCACTCGTAAAGAATCGTCGGCGCGGGCTTGGTGAGATTTTTCGGGATGTAAAGATTCGCGGTGCAATAAAGCTGCGGCGAGGCTTGAAAGGAAATCTTCTCCACTGTGAACTCATTCTGTTCAAGCTTGCCGCTGACAGTCGCGTTCAAATCCGTCCGCTCGGGCATCGGCGACAATCCGAGCATTTCCTGCAACTGCCGGCGCAACTCGGCCCGGTGTGCCTTCCAGTCGTCGAGCGTGTTGACGTCCGCGAGGCAGTGCGAGGAGACGGAAGCAACTTCGGTTTCAAAATAGGCCGTGAGCGCGGCGTCACCGCTCGTGGCATTGCTGCTCGGGGTGGGCGGAGTGTAATCCGCCGCGAGTGCCGGGAGGATGAAACCAAGCAACGTCAGCGCGCCGGAGAATTGCTTCATGCGGAAAGCATGTTTCCGCCGGCGCGGAACGGCAAGGATTTTGCCAAGACGCCGCTACATCGCTTGGATTTGCCGGTCGCTTATGTTCCTGATGAACCTTGCAAATACGGCCCGTGACAGCTAAAAACTTGTCCAGCGCAATGCGTCAGCCCGAGCGTTGCCCTCACAATCTCAACTCAAACTATGACACCGCTCATTTCATTGGTTCGGACCCGGCTTTCGCGTCGTCCGCCCGGCAGATTTCTCGCGCTGGCCGGCGCGGCGTGGATGATGATTCAAGCTGCGCCGTTGATGCAGCCCGCGATGGCAGCGGAGAGTTGCACCGTCATCGAGCGGCAAGGAAAAGTCGAACTTGCCCGCAAAGGCAGCGCGCAGTGGAGCCTCGTGCAGTCGAACGAAGTCCTGCAAGTCGGCGACCGGTTGCGGACGGGCTTTCGCAGCCGCGCGACGTTGCGTTGGTCGGAACTGGCGGTGATCCGCGTGGACGAATTGACCAGCATGGAAATCCAGCCGCCCGCCAAGGCTGGCGCGAAACCGGAAATGGAACTCAAGTCCGGCGCGACGTATTTTTTCAGCCGGGAAAAGCCGGAAGACATTCAGTTCCGCACGCCGGTGGCGTCCGGTGCGATTCGCGGGACGGAGTTCAACTTGCGAGTTGCGGAGAACGGCAAGACCGAACTCGCCCTGCTGCACGGCGAAGTCGCGCTCGGCAACGCCCAAGGTTCGGCCACGCTCCAGAGCGGCGAGCAAAGCACGGTCGAAAGCGGGCGCGCACCCACGAAGTCACCGCTGATTGACGCCGTGAATGTGATTCAATGGGTGCTGCACTATCCCGCCATCGTGGACACGGACGAAATCGGCCTGAGCGATTCCGAGAAGAAATCCCTGGCCGCGAGTCTGGAGGCGTATCGTCAGGGCGATCTGCGCGCGGCTTTGGAAAAATATCCTGATGGTCGCACGCCGGCTTCGGATGCGGAAAAACTTTTTCACGCTTCGCTGCAACTCGCCGCCGGCAAGCCGGACCAGACCGAAGCCGAATTGCAAAAAGTAAAATCAACC
>SCTL01000781.1 GCA_004297495.1 Verrucomicrobiota bacterium | reverse complement strand
TCGGCGAACGTCATGCCGACGGAAAGATCGAGTTGCCGTCCGTCCACTTCGACGAGATAAAAATGTGTCTTGCTCCAGCCGATGGCCGTGCGCGGATGCCGCACGTGAACCCAGCCTTTCCAGGTCATCACCTTGCCGTCCTTCACCAGCGCCGGCCCGCCGCCGATGGCGAAATCCACGCCGGCAAGATCGGGAAACGTTTCCGTGACGAGTTGCAACGTGTCGCCCGGCTTGAGCGCGGGAGCGGACGCCGCGAGCGTTGGTCCGAGCGAAAGCACGGCGGTGTCGCGCTCGATCAGCGTGTTGCCGGCAGTTTGAATCGCGCGGATTCGCGCCACGTTGGTCACGCCCGCGCGCAATGGCGGAAAATTTCCGTCCACGGCTTTTTCCAAAACGTATTCGACGCCGCCTTTGGTCTGGGTGGATTTGCCGATCACTGAAGTGAACAGCACAGCGGCATCATCCGCGCGCTCGGTGTTCATGACGAACGGCGTGGCGCGGCCCGTGGGCCACACGACGCGGAAGCGCGAGGCGATGTTGGTTAGTTGCGGCTGGCCGTTCGCATCAATCCAGAACGAGCTGTGGCCGGCGGGTTGCGTCAACACTTCGCCGCGCCGAATCTGCACGTCGCGCGGGCGCGTGGGATAATCCTTGGCCTTCTCGTAAAAATCACCGTTGATCGCGGCGAGCGGCTGGCCGACTTCGCGCGGCACGGATTTGATTTGTTCGGTAACGATGTCACTGCCCATGTTCTCGCCACCGCCGAGCGTGGCGTAGAAGCGCAGGTCGGCGCGCGCACGATCCAGCTTCACGACGTGAACGGACCAGGGCACGTCCTCAAGCACAACGTTGGTGTAGGAAATGTAACGGTCGAGTTTTGCGGGCGCGTTGGTGTCGGCGGCGTTGGCAGCGAAGGAGAGCAGCGCGAGGAGCGGGGCCGCAAAGAACCAACGGAAGGGTTGGGAACATTCAACATTCAACATTGAACATTCAACCTCCAACGCTTGCGTTTGGAGCTTACTTGAAGGTTCGGCGTTGAATGTTGAATGTTGAATGTTCATTTCATTTCCGCATTTTCTTCACGACCACCAGCGAGTTGGCGATGGCCCGTTCGTAACCATCGCAAGGCGTGTTGCGCACGTTGCCGTCGAACCACAGCGCGGAAGAACCTCCGCCGTCGAGGTTCAGCGCGTCTTCACAGCCGAGCTTCGCGAGGAAGTTGGAAAGCTCGTCGAGCGTCATGCCGTCGGACACGTCGCGCTGGCGGCCATCCACAACGACGAGGAAAAACCATTCCGCGTTCCAGGCGATTGCCGAGCGCGGATGGCGTTCGAGCATGGAACTGGATTCGTAGGCGTCATCGGGTGACGCGATAATTTTCTGCCGCTTGCCGGCGCGCAGCAAAACCGGCCCGGCGCTCAACGCATTGCGGGCGAGCGACAGACTTGGCGTCGTGGCGGTGGAAATTTGCAGCACGTCGCCGGCTTTGACGGTTTGAAATTGCGCGCTCAACTTCGGCCCGACCGAGAGAACCATCGTTTCCGGAGTCAGCGTCGAATTGCCGCTGGTCTGAATCGAGCGGACTTTGGCCGGGAGATTTCGCCCGCAGCGCAGCGGCAGCCAGCGTCCGCTTCCATTCTGTTCCAAAACAAATTCCATTCCGTTGGTGGTGCGAGTCGAAGTTCCGATAGCCGGCGTGTAAAGCACGGCCGCATTTTCCGCGCGGTCTTCATTCAAGCCACACGGCGTGCGGCTGCCGTCCGGCCAGGTGAGCTGAAATTGCGACGCCACACTTTCCAGATGCGGTTCGCCATTCAAGTCCAGCCAGAGACACGGAGCGCCGTTGGGCGCGCTGAGAATTTCACCGTCCACGATTTGCAATCCGCGCGCCGCGCCGGCGTAAGTTTTGTCGCGCCGATAAAATCCGCCGTTGATCGCCGCGACGGGTTGTCCGGACTCGGTGTCAGCGGCGGCTTGTTCGCTCAACGTGGAAAGCCCCAGCGCGCGATTGCCGGCGTGACGGGAATGGATTTCAAACGCGCCAGTACGCGGAAGTTTGGCGATGTGAATGGACCACGGCTCGGACGCCACGATGACGTTGGTGTAGCTCGCGCCCGCGATGGGTGGCGCAGCGGACGCCGCCATTCCCGTCAGGCAACCAGCCAGGCAACCAGACAGCCGGATGAGTTGGAGCAAATTTGCTTTCACGCCGCGCCCGGATGAAGGCGACACGAAAGGCACGAGCCGATCAGCCTTTGGTCGCCGAAAATTCATTGGCGGAAAGTAGCACTCACCAGATTAAGGAAAGATTAAGTCGGAGCTGGATCATGGCCCGCGATGATACCGGCCACACTTGAAAGGGCAATTGTTGCTTTGTTCGATGGCGATAATCTGGAGTTCGCCACTCGGCTTCCTTGATCTGACCAAAACTTTTTTTGAAAAGTCGCGCCGCTTAATTCTGGCTTAATCGCCGGGCGGGTAAGGTGCGCGAAAGAACGTGAAAGTCGAATTGTTGAATCACTAAAAAGTATTTATGCACCTGAACACTTCCAAGACTTACGACAGTCGCCGCCGTTTTCTCCGCAAGCTCGCCGCGGGCGGCGCGTTTCTCTCTGTGCCCGGATTGTTCGCGGAAGCCGTCGCTTCCGTGCTTTCCACGACGCCTTCTACAACTCAAGGGCCGTATTATCCGTTGTCGAGCAACATCCCGCTCGACAAGGACAATGACATGCTTTCGCTGAATGACGCCTCGACCCCCGCGTCGGTCGGCATCATCACGTATCTGACCGGGCGCATTCTGGACGCGAGCGGCAGTCCGGTGCGCGGCGCGCTGGTCGAACTCTGGCACGCGGATCGCGAGGGCGATTATATTTATTCCGCGAGTTCCAGTCGCAACTCGTCGGCGAACGCCGCGTTTCAAGGTTTCGGGCAATTCCTCACCGGCTCGGATGGCTTTTTCAAATTTCGCACAGTCAAGGCCGGTCTCTATGTGAGCCGCACGCGGCACAATCACTTGGCGGTGACCGTGCCCGGCCAGACGACGCGTTATTGCACGCAAACTTTCTGGAGCGGCACGCAATACGATCTCAACGGCAACGCCTGGGCCAACCAGAACAATTCCACTGACACGGTGATCAATGAATTGATGACCAGCGGTTACGCCTTGCAGGACATTCTGGACACGCTCGCGCTGAACTACACGACGATTGACGCGGCGACCGGCGCGCAGGGCGGCTACTTCGAGTTTCGTCCCGGCAAAACGCCGGTGCAGCCGAACTATCCGCCGGGCGGCACGGGTGGCCTCGTGATTGCCGGCGCAGCGGTGGCTGGGCCGACCAATTCCACGCGCTTCAAACTTTCGATCCCCGCTTACACGAATTACACCTACGAGGTTTACAGCAACCCGACGTTGTTCGGTGCGGGGAGCGGCGTGACGAATCTCAGTTCGGCGACGAACAACCTGATTCTTCCCGCCAGCCGCACCAACTTCGGCTGGGGCGCGCTGCCGTTTGCGCTGTCGCAAACCGGCGTGATCAACACGAACAAGTTCACCGCGCCCACCAACGGGACGCTCAATCTTTACGTGGATGCAAAATCGGCGAAGGGATTTTATTTCGTGACCTTCCGCGTGCCGGGCGCCAACACCGGCGTGCCTTGAGGTTGGTTGATTGGGACTTCTGCTCTCTACCCACAACACCTCCGCCGGGTCTGGCTTCGAAATCCGGGCGTTACCTGGAAGCGAGTAACGCCTCCATCGAAGCCGGCCCGGCGTCCTTCCGAAAATGCCGGTCGTGCCGCAGGATGAACCACAGCGCGCGCGCGGCGCGAAACGGATTGGCGAACTTCGGCCAGAGCCGGTTCTTCAGCGCGTAGGGAATGTTGCAGAAATGCACGCGGTCCAGCGCGAAATCAATCATCTTGTCCATGCGCGGCGACAAACCGCGACAGCGCGACCAACCCTGGTAAAACGACCACGTGTATTGCAGCCAGTATTGCCAGCGATCTTTCTTGATGAGCCGCTCGGTTAAACTGGTCGGCGTGGATCGCGCGACCACAAGCGCATCGCCGACTTGCACAAGTTCGCCGGAACGCAAACCCAGTTCGCTGAGGAACTGAACGTCATTGCCGTAAGCCGCGCGTGAGTAATCCCAACCAAACGGATTCTCGATGTGAATCTGATGGTCGAAGATTTCCTTCACGGCTTCGATGCGGTAGAGATTGCACATCTGCGTAACGGGATAAACTTTCGCGAAAATTCCCAGCGCGTACGCGTCGCCCTTGAGCGTGGCGGTCGGGTAAGGCGCGTTCAACCATTCCCAGTCTGGATGCGGATTATTCAAGTCCGCCTTGGGCACGGGCGCGTTCGGATCGCTCGGGTAGTAGTAGCGATAGGCGTTGCAACCGGCGAGCAGGTGCGTGGGATTTTTATCGAGCACGCCGGCGAGCACTTCGACGAAGCGCGGCAGTATCAAATCGTCGGACCAGACCCACGTCATGTATTTCCCGCGCGCCTCGTAAAGCAATTTACGCCACGCCATGAGCGGACCGGAATTCGTCTCGCTGGTCAGCACGCGGATGCGCGAGTCTTGCGCGGCGAAGCGATTGATGATCTCGCGCGTAGCGTCCTTGCTCTCCTCGTCGTAGATGACGATCTCGATGTCCTTGAAAGTCTGATTAACGCACGACTCGATGGTTTCGGCAATCGTGCGGGCATTGTTGTGCGTCGGAATCAGCAGGCTGACTTGCGGGCTGGCGCTCATGGGCGCGGAAACTACCGTCTAAAGTCCAAAGTCTAAAGTCCAAAGTCGCGGCGGCTGAAGTTTTCAAGTCCAGGCTCGACACTTTTGCTTCAGCGCAATAGCGTCGCCTGGCCTGTAAGGTTTTGGCTGCGTCCGCGACCAAAGGCCAGCCAACCGCCGGCGAGTTGCCGGCTTGGCCGAACAAATGCAGGCCATAAATACTGAAAGCCGTCCGTCCGCGGAAACGCCGCCCACTGCGCCCATGCCTGAATCACGAACTGACATCGCGTTGTCCGATCCGGAGCGCTGGGTGGATGAACATGGAGACTATCTGTTCAAGTACGCCTTGATGCGCCTGCGCGATCCCGCCGAAGCCGAGGATGCGGTGCAGGAAACTTTTCTGGCGGCGCTCAAGGGAG
This sequence comes from Verrucomicrobiota bacterium, assembly GCA_004297495.1. Classification (GTDB taxonomy): domain Bacteria; phylum Verrucomicrobiota; class Verrucomicrobiia; order Limisphaerales; family JADLHS01; genus SCTL01. The sequence continues at coordinate 2,136 of SCTL01000781.1, read as the reverse complement.
GAAAAAGTTTTCAGGGCCGCAGTGCGGAGAAAAGCTGGCTCGTCGGAATTCTGAAAAACAAGATTTGCGATCATTTCCGCAAAGCCAGCCGCGAAACGTCGTTCACTGACCTAGAATTCTACGCCGACGAGGAGAGCGATCGCTTTGCGCCCGACGGTCTGGCGAAGGGTGGTTGGGTTCACGAACTCGGCCCGCAGGAATGGGAGAATCCCGGCGCGAGCCTGGACAATGAAGTGTTCTGGCAGACCTATCGCGATTGCGCGGGCAAGCTGCCGAAGAACGTCGCGGCGGTGTTCAATCTGCGCGAAGTGGATGGCGTGGAGAGCCGGGAGATTTGCGCGCTGCTGAACATCTCGGAGAACAACCTGTGGGTGATGCTGCATCGCGCGCGCATGGCGTTGCGGCGCTGCCTGGAAACGAACTGGTTTGGAAAACAGAAATGAAATCGCGCGTCGGTTCCGTCCGCCGCAGGATTAGCAAACAACTTGTAAGGATGCGCCCGCCACGCCGACAAATGAGCGATGAAGTGTGGGCCGCGCTGAGCGCAGGGAAGCCATGAGTCTTGTGAACAAATTCAAATCGGGATGGCGCACCTTGTTGCCGACCTGCCGGGAGGCAAGCCGGCTGCAATCCGATGCGCTGGAGCAACCCCTGTCGCCGGCGCGGCGATTCGGCCTCATGTTTCATTTGCTCGTCTGCAAATGGTGCCGGCGTTACGGCCGGCAACTCCGCTTCCTGCACACCGCCGCCCACGAGCATCGCGAGGCCCTGACCGCGCAGGTTCCGCAAAAGCTCGACCCCGCCGCGCGCGAACGGATCAAGCAGCGGCTTCAGTCTGGCGGAAATTAAGTTTACGCTTGGCTGTTTGTTGCGGTCTAACTAAGCAAGTTGCCGCCCGCCACGGCGATGAATTGGCTTGCGAGCGGGGGTGCGAACCGGTATTTGAAACTGGCCGGATTTCAGGTAGCCCGCGTGGCGGAATTGGCAGACGCGCTAGATTCAGGTTCTAGTGAGTAACATCGTACAGGTTCAAGTCCTGTCGCGGGCACCAACTAAAAATCTTCCTCACCACTTCACCGGCACGGTCATCTTTTTGCCAAACTTGTTGCTGTAATGAAGTTGCCGATGTTTCGCGCCGTACTCGTGGACGAGCTTGGTCAACTTCACATCGAAGCAGCAATACTCCGCGATCTCGGCCAGCTTGCCCTGCTTGAACCACTCGATGGCCTGCAAACCTTCCGCCGTTTTTTCCAGCCCGAACGTCGCGTTGGCAATCGAGTCGAGCGAGAGCCGGTGCTGCAGGGTGTTCGCCAGTTCAACGAGCATGTCGAGCGTGGGCAGTTGGGTGAGATCGAACGCCGTGTAGCCGTGCAACACTTCGTAATCGAACCGCAGCACGTTGAAGCCGACGACCAGGTCCGCGCGCTGCAAATCGGTGATGAGATCGTTGACCTGCTTCTCGCCGTAGATGCGGTAGTCACCGCGCGCCGTGCTGTAGGTCACTCCCACGCTCATGCCCATGGCGCTGATCTTGTCCCAGCCGCCGACTTCCTGCGCGGACTTCTGCGTTTCGAGATCGAAATAGACAATGTTCTTCGCCATGTTCTGCGTTTGATCCTTAATCTTGTTCGCAATCTTAATCTTAATCTGCGACGCGCCGAAAGCAGATTAAGATGAAGAGTAAGATTACGATTAAGACTCAGAGTCGAGAAACCAACCGTCGCAGTCGCGCTCCCGACTTTGGACTTTGAACTTTGGACGCGGGACTTGAAAAGAAGTGGGGTGACCGACGGGACTCGAACCCGCAACATCCAGAACCACAATCTGGGGCTCTACCATTGAGCTACGGCCACCATCCAGCGTCGAGATTAGTTTTGCGCCCGGGCCGCGTCAAGTTTAGCCATTGGCAACTTGGCTTTGCCGCCCGCATTACCTAGAGTCCACGCATGGTCGCCCTCGAATCCGCCGAACTGTTCCGCGGCTTGAAGCCGGAGGAACTGGCGGCGCTGCGCTTGATCGTAGCCGAGCGGCAATTCGCCACCGGCAAGGAAGTTTTTCACGAAGGCGATCCCGGCGACGGCGTCTATGTCGTCAAGGACGGCCTCGTGGAAATCTCCGGCTTGATGAACGCCGACG
>SCTL01000780.1 GCA_004297495.1 Verrucomicrobiota bacterium | reverse complement strand
CCGGGCACACTCGGCGCTGGCGTGCAAATCACCGCCAGATCAACTTTCTCGGGAATGGCGGAGATGCTCGGATACGCCTTGACGCACAAAACGGAAGAGCGTTTGGGATTTACCGGATAAACGACGCCCTCAAATCCGCCCCGGCCAAGATTTTGAAAAACCGTTCGGCCGACGCTGCCTTGGTTTTCCGTCGCGCCAATGACGGCAACCGACTTCGGCGAAAAAATCGAACTCAGCGGATGCTGGCGCGCGCGAAAAATGTCGTGAGCGGATTCGACTTGCTGGCTGTGAGATAGAGTTTCTTGCATTTGAATTGGATAGGTAGAGTAAATTCTTGTGCCGGCCATCCTTCGCGGACAGTCATTCAGCGATTTCAATTGCGTCGGCGCCGTGCATGTTCTTCAGGCCACTGTCGGTAATTCCCTTTTCAACGACAGTATTCAACTCATGCGCCTGAGCGGCTTCGCAACGCTTGGCAAACCTCGCCTGTTTTTTGCGACGCGGGAGCATCAAGGGAACTCACTGTGTCATGTCTGTTAGTAGCGCCTCGTATTGCGCAATTTGCGTGCATAGTTCGACAATTTTGGCAGAGCCGGTTCTCTCCCGCGGCCCTTTACTCAGTTTGGCCGAATGGGACTCGAGGTTGCTCGATGGGGTGGTTCGGATCGCGCGAGTCTTGCGGTCACCACTTTATGAGTGCGACGCTTACGAAATCATCAAACCGCCGATTGCAGGCCGCGCTTCAGCACGCCTCCGGCGACAAGCGCTTTAAGATTCTCGAAGTCCACATGAAGAAGCATCAGTTCCGTCATGATGCGCTCATCGAGGTGTTGCACAAGGCGCAGGAACTGTTCGGCTATCTCGAAGACGATCTGCTTTTCTTCGTCGCGCACAAACTGAAGCTGCCGCCCAGCCGCGTGTATGGAGTCGCGACGTTTTACCATTTCTTCAACCTCAAGCCGCAAGGCGAGCACACCTGTGTCGTCTGCATGGGCACGGCCTGCTACGTGAAGGGCGCGGACAAGGTGATTGATGCCGTCCAATCCCGGCTGCAAATCAAATCCGGCGAAACGACCGCTGACGGCAAGGTTTCCCTGCTCACTGCCCGCTGCATCGGCGCGTGCGGCATTGCGCCGGCAGTCACTTACGACGGCCAGGTCGCGCCCAAGCAGACGCCGGAGGCCGCCCTCGAAAAAATCAACCAGTGGAAATAACTCATGCAACTGGACGACCTCAACGCCATCGCTGAAAAAGAAAAAGCCGCCGCCAAGAAAATCTGCCTGCGCACCTGCATGTCGGCGGGTTGCATGTCCTCGCGCGCGGATGTCATCAAAAAGAACCTCGATGCCGAGGTGAAGGCCCAAGGCATGGAGGCCGAAGTCGAAGTGCGCCGCGTCGGCTGCATGGGCTTTTGCGGGCAAGGCCCGTTGGTCGGCGTGGACCACGACGACGGACGTGAAGAACTCTTTGAGTTTGTGAAACCCGAGGACGCACCGGCCATCGTCAGTTCCCTCAAAGGCGGCCCGTGCGACGTGCATCGCGGCGATCCCAAACATCCATTCTTCGCCAAGCAGGTGAAAATCGTGCGCGCCAACGGCGGCATCGTTGATCCGGAGAGCATCGAGGATTACATCGCCGTCGGCGGTTATCAGGCGTTGCATCAGGCCCTCACCGAGTTGAAACCCGCCGAGGTTGTGGAGGCCATCACCAAGAGTGGATTGCGCGGGCGCGGCGGCGCGGGCTATCCGACTGGACTCAAATGGGGCACGGTCGCGAAGTCGGCGGGCAACAAAAAATACGTCGTCTGCAACGGTGACGAAGGCGATCCCGGCGCGTTCATGGATCGCAGTGTTCTCGAAAGCGACCCGCACCTCGTGCTCGAAGGCATGGCCATCGCGGCCTACGCGGTCGGCGCAGACCAAGGCTTCCTCTATGTGCGCGCGGAATATCCGCTCGCGATTTCGCGCCTGCAAATCGCCATCAAACAGGCCAAACAACTCGGTTTGCTGGGCGGCGGCATTTTTGAAACGCCGTTCATCTTCAACGTGGACATCCGCATCGGCGCGGGCGCGTTTGTGTGCGGCGAAGAAACTGCGTTGATGGCGTCGGTCGAAGGCAAGCGCGGCACACCGCGGCCGCGACCGCCCTTCCCTGCCGAATCAGGTTTATGGGGTTGCCCCACGCTCATCAACAACGTCGAGACCTTCGCCAACATCGCACCCATCATCGCCAACGGTGCGGAGTGGTATGCGAGCTTCGGAACGGAGAAGAGCAAAGGCACAAAAGTTTTTGCGCTCACCGGCAAGATCACGAACAACGGCCTCATCGAAGTGCCGATGGGAATTCCGCTGCGCCAGATCGTCGAGGAAATGGGCGGTGGAGCACCCGACGGTCGTCAGATCAAGTCCGTTCAAACCGGCGGCCCTTCAGGCGGCTGCATTCCCGCGCAGCACCTCGACACGCCGGTGGATTACGAATCTTTGACCAAGCTCGGCTCGATCATGGGCTCGGGCGGCATGGTGGTGATGGACGACACCACGAACATGGTCGAGATCGCCAAGTTCTACATGGAGTTCTGCATGGACGAATCCTGCGGCAAGTGCATTCCCTGCCGCGCCGGCACGGTGCAGATGCACAACCTGCTCGACAAGATTCTCAAACGCAAAGCCACCGCGCGCGACCTCGCGAAGCTGGAGGAACTTTGCGACATGGTGAAAAACACCAGCCTCTGCGGCCTCGGCCAGACCGCGCCCAACCCGACGTTGAGCACGCTGCGCTTCTTCCGCAACGAATACGAACAGTTGCTCCAGCCGGACAAGTTCGGCCCGCGCGGGAATGGCGAACCCAAGAAAGCGAGTGTGGCTGCATGAAAAGGCTCGGCAGAAAAAGTCTGTGGAACATCCGCCCTCACCCCAGCCCTCTCCCCCAGGAGAGGGAGAAACGCTCGACCGTTATTGGTGGAAACAGGCGCGTGCAGTTTGTTGTGAGTCTTGGCGCGGAATCACAAGAGTCGGAGATGACACGCAGGACGTTGGAATTATCAAAGCGCGTGCATAGCTATTCCCTCTCCCCGGGGGAGAGGGTCAGGGTGAGGGCGAGCGTTAAACCACATTCTCCTTTGTCGCACCGCACGACGGCGAGCGTTTCAAACAACTAGATTCTATGGCCGCAAAAACCCTTACCATTGACGGCAAACCCATCACCGCCGAGGAAGGCGCGACGGTGTTGCAGGCGGCGGACGAGGCCGGGATCAAAATCCCGACGCTCTGCCACCTCGACGGCGTTTACGATGTGGGCGCGTGCCGTTTGTGCCTGGTGGAAGTCACCGGCGTGGCGAAGTTGCTGCCCGCCTGCACGACGCGCGTCGCCGAAGGCATGGAGGTGAAGACCGACAGCGAACGCCTCCGCAAGTATCGCCGCATCACGCTGGAACTGCTCTTCGCCGAGCGCAATCACGTCTGCGCCGTATGCGTCGCCAACGGCCATTGCGAACTGCAAACGCTCGCCTATTCGCAGGGCATGGACCACGTTCGCTACGAATATCTGTTCCCGAAATGGGGTGTGGACACGACGCATCGCCTCTTCGGCATGGATCACAATCGTTGCGTGCTTTGCACCCGTTGCGTGCGCGTCTGCTGGCACGTCGAAGGTGCGGGCACGAAGAACGTCGCCGGGCGCGGCACGCGCTCGCACATCATCACCGACCTCGCCATGCCGTGGGGCGAAAGCGATTCCTGCACGCAATGCGGCAAGTGTGTCCAAGCCTGTCCGACCGGCGCGCTGTTCCACAAAGGTTCGACCACCGGCGAAATGGAACGCGATCGCGGCAAGCTCGAGTTCATCGTCACGGCGCGCGAAAAGAAACAGTGGGTGACCGCAGACTAAATGCGTCGCATGCGTCCCATCGGTCCTATTTGAGCAAACTATGAAAGTGCGTTTAGCCACAGTTTGGTTGGGCGGCTGTTCCGGCTGCCACATGTCTTTCCTCGATCTCGACGAGTTTCTCATTGATCTCGTGGACGCCGTCGAGATTGTTTACAGCCCCGTCGTGGACGTGAAGGAATATCCCGAGAACGTGGACGTCTGCCTGATCGAAGGCGCGGTCTGCAACGAGGACAACCTCGAACTGCTCCACAAAATCCGCCAGCGCACCAAGGTGATCGTGTCGTTCGGCGATTGCGCCGTGACGGCCAACGTCCCCGCCATCCGCAATCAACTCGGTCTCGGCAATCGCGAAAGCGTTTTGCAACACGCCTACATCACCAACGCCCAGGACAATCCGAGCGTTCCAAAGGCCGACGGTATTGTGCCGCAACTGCTCGAACGCGTGATGCCCGTGCATGAAGCCGTGCACGTCGAATATTTCCTGCCTGGTTGCCCGCCGCCCGCCGCGCGCATCAAAGCGCTCGTCGGCCAGATGTTGAGCGGCGTCGAACCGAAGCTCGAAGGCACGCAGTTGAAATTCGGATGAGTCGCATGAGTCCTATGAGTCCTACTGCAAAACGCATCGTCATTGACCCCGTGACCCGCATCGAGGGCCACGCCAAGATCAGCCTTTTCCTCGACGACGCCGGCAACGTCGCCGACGCCGAGTTCCACGTCGTCGAGTTTCGCGGCTTCGAGAAATTTTGCGAGGGCCGGCCCTACGGCGAAATGCCCGGCATCACCCCGCGCATCTGCGGCATCTGCCCGGTGAGCCATTTGCTCGCGTCCGCCAAGGCCGGTGACGCCATCATGGCCGTCAACATCCCGCCCACCGCCGACAAACTCCGCCGCCTGATGAACCTCGGACAAATCGTCCAGAGCCACGCATTGAGCTTCTTCCACCTGAGCGCGCCGGACTTCCTGCTCGGCTGGGAAACGCCGCAGCCGCAACGCAACGTCTTCGGCTTGATCGGCTCGAACAAGGACCTCGCGCGCGCGGGCATCCGCTTGCGCCAGTTTGGTCAGGAGATCATTGAAATCCTCGGCGGCCAAAAAGTTCATCCCGCGTGGGCCGTGCCCGGCGGCGTGCGCAGCGGTCTTTCTCCTGAAGGCCGCGAACGCATCCGCCTCTGGCTGCCCGAAGCCTACGCCACCACGGAAGCCGCGCTCGCGTTGTGGAAGAAGACGATGGAGACGCACCAGCGCGAAGTGCAAATCTTCGGCAACTTCCCCTCGCTCTTCATGGGCCTGGTGGCCGAGGACGGCACGTGGGAACATCACGGCGGCAAACTCCGTTTCACCGACAGCAGCGGCAGCATCATCGCCGACCAGCTTGACCCGCAGAAGTATTACGAAGTCATCGGCGAATCCGTGCAGACGAGTTCGTATCTCAAGTCGCCGTATTACCTGCCGATGGGTTTTCCCGCGGGCATCTATCGCGTCGGCCCGCTCGCGCGCCTCAACGTCTGCGAACGCATGGGCGTGCCGAAAGCCGACGCCGAGTTGAAACTCTTCAAGAAGCTCGGGCGCGGCGCGGTCACGTCATCGTTCCTCTATCACTACGCGCGCCTCATCGAGATCATGGCCAGCCTCGAATACATCGAGCGCTACATGAGCGATTCCGAGATCATGGGCGATTACCTCCGCGCCGACGCCGGCATCAACAACCTGCGCGGCGTGGGCGCGAGCGAAGCCCCGCGCGGCACGCTGTTCCACGATTACACCGTGGACCGCAACGGCCTGCTCAAGAAGGTGAATCTCATCGTCGCCACCGGCCAGAACAACCTGGCGATGAACCAGACCGTCGCGCAAATCGCCCGGCACTACATCAAGTCGGGCGCGGGCAACGGCACGATTCCCGAGCCCTTGCTCAACCGCGTCGAACACGGCATCCGCTGCTACGACCCGTGCCTGAGCTGCTCGACCCACGCCGTCGGCCAGATGCCGATGCACGTGCAATTGATCGCGCCGGATGGAAGCGTTGTGAGCGAAGTGACGCGCGGATGATGGGAGCGCGGACTTCAGTCCGCTTCACCGTGCGAATCGCCAGCCGCCATGAATCAGATTGAGCCAACTGCAAATACAAGCCGAAGCGGGCTGAAGCCCGCGCTCCTCGTCATCGGCTACGGCAACACACTGCGTGGCGACGATGGCGTCGGCCCGCGCGTGGCCGACGCTGTGGAGGCACTCCACCTGCCCGGCGTCCGCACGCTCGTCTGCCAGCAACTCTCGCCTGAACACGCCGCTCCGATTGCCTTGGCCGAAACCGTCATCTTCGTGGACGCCGCCGTGGATGCGCCGAAAGAAGTCCAGTTCCGCCGCCTCGAACCCAACGACACCTCGCAACTCATGGCCCACGCCGCCGACCCGCGCACCATGCTCGCGCTCTCCCGCGACGTCTTCGGCCACGTGCCCCACGCCTGGTGGCTGACGATTCCAGCGGAGAATATGGAATTCACCGAGAACCTCACCCCCATCGCCCAGAATGGCTGCGCCGAAGCCGTGAAGAAAATCCAGTCCCTGTTCCGCTGACCCCATCCGCGTTAATCCGCGTAATCCGCGGTTAAATTTCCCCTCGCCGTTCCACCAAAAAATCCAGCCACGCCTTCATCCCCTCGCCGGTCTTCGATGAAAGCTCGAATATCTCCGCGTGATGGCTCACACGCTTGAGGTTCGCCAGAGCCTGCTCGCGATTGAATCCTGCCGCCACCGCCAAATCACTCTTCGTTACGATGGCGACGTTGGCGGAATGAAACATCGGTGGATACTTGAGCGGTTTGTCTTCGCCTTCGGTCGTGGAGAGCAGCACCACGCGCAAATCCTCGCCCAGATCGTAATCAGCCGGGCAAACGAGATTGCCCACGTTCTCAATGACCAGCACGTCCACCTTGTCGAGGTCCAGTTGCCCCGCCGCCTTGGAAACCATCTCTGCGTCGAGATGACAAACCGTGCCCGTGGTGATCTGCACAACAGGAATGCCCACTTCGCGCAGCCGCGCCGCGTCGTTGTCCGTCGCAAGGTCGCCGACGATGACGCCCACGCGCAGCTTGCCCGCAAGTTTTGCCGCCGTTTCACGGATGAACGTGGTCTTCCCTGAGCCGGGCGACGAAACCACGTTCAGCACGAGCAGCTTCTTCGCTTTGAAGAACCCGCGATTCCGCTCCGCGAGCCGGTCGTTCTTCTCCATGAGCGAGCGATTGAGATCCAGCTTGAACGGCGCGTGCGAATGGCCGTGATCATGATGATGGTCATGACCGTGGCTGTGGCCGTGGTCATGATCGTGCTCGTGAGAACGACCGCCGATCTTCACGTCGCCACCGCCAAGTCCGCATCCGCATTCTTTGCACATATCATTCAAGCTCCACCGACGCGATCTCCAGTTCGCGCCCGCGTCGCAGATCGCCGCTCAACTCGTGGCAGCGCGGGCATTCGCTCATAAAATCTTTGCACTCAAATTCAGCCTGGCACGTCGCGCACCAGCAGGCGGCAGCGACGGTTTCAATCGAGAGCGACGCCTCGGCAGCCAGCGTTTCTTGCCGCACAACATCCCACGCAAACGTCATCGCCTCCGGCACTGCGCCGCTCAGGTTGCCCACACGCAATCGCAACCCCGTGATGCGCCGCGCCCCGGCGGCTTGCGCCGACTCCACGGCCAGTCGCACCGCTTCCGCCATGATGGAGACTTCGTGCATGCTTGCTCTTCGTCATCACCATCCCACCAAGCCGGAACGGCAGCTTTCCCTCGGTTGACAATTCTTGGGCAGTTATTGCCAAGCAACGGAAAGAGCCGCTGCCCGTTTGAGGCAAAATTGATGCGGCTGGCTGGTGGACGCTGATGCAAACCAGTCCAACCGCAAACATGACCGTCGCCGAATCCAAGCCCACCGCCAGCACCACGCGCCTGAAGCTGTCCGTGCGCGGCGCGGTGCAGGGCGTCGGCTTCCGTCCGTTCGTCTATCGGCTCGCGAACGAACTCGGCCTCACCGGCTGGGTGAACAACTCGCCGCAAGGCGTCTTCATCGAAGTCGAAGGTTCGCGAGTTATACTGGAACAGTTCCGCACGCGTCTCGCCGCCGAAAAGCCCCCACGCAGTTTCATCCAAAACTGCGAGGCCACATGGCTCGACGCCGCGGGCTTTGACGGCTTCGTCATCCGCGACAGCGAAAGCACCGGCGGCAAAACGACACTGGTGTTGCCCGACATCGCGACCTGCCCGGATTGCCTGCGCGAAATCTTCGACCCGACGAATCGCCGCCATCGTTATCCATTCACGAATTGCACCAACTGCGGCCCGCGCTTCAGCATCATTGAAGCGTTGCCCTACGACCGCGCGAATACGTCAATGCGGAGCTTCAAGATGTGTCCTGCGTGCCAGGCGGAATACGACGATCCGAACAATCGCCGTTTCCATGCACAACCGAACGCGTGTCCGGTGTGCGGGCCGCGCTTGGAATTTTGGAAGCGCGGCGTTCACGCCGCTTCAACATTTGAAACAAATGGGATGTCCGGATCGATTCCCGGCGCGGTGGTGCAGGTCGCGTTGAAGCGGGCTGAAGCCCACGGTCCAATTGCGCGTGATCACACTGCCTTGCTGGCCGCGGCCCACGCTATCCGCTGCGGCCAGATCGTCGCGGTGAAAGGCATCGGCGGATTTCACCTGCTCGTGGACGCACGCAACGACGCTGCGGTTCGCCGCCTGCGCGAACGCAAGCATCGCGAAGAAAAACCGTTTGCGTTGCTGTTCCCCACGCTTGCCAGCGTGAAGGAGATTTGCGAAGTCTCGGTGCTGGAAGAGCGGCTGCTCCAGTCGCCGGAAGCGCCGATTGTTTTGTTAAGACAGTTGAACGCCCGCCCTCACCCCAGCCCTCTCCCCCAGGCGAGAGAGAAACGCTCGCCGCTTTCAGACGAAACGGAAGTCGGTGCTGACTCGAACGACAAACGAGTACAGGAGACGCGCGATGGCTGTTCCCTCTCCCCGGGGGAGAGGGCTGGGGTGAGGGCGGGCGTTGAACAAACAAATCTGGAAATTGCACCCAGCGTCGCTCCCGGCAACCCCAACCTCGGCGTGATGCTCCCCTCGAATCCGCTGCACCACCTGCTGATGGCCGAACTCGGCTTCCCCCTTGTCGCCACCAGCGGCAACCTGAACGACGAACCGATTTGCACGGATGAATTCGAGGCACTCGAACGCCTGCGCGACATCGCGGATGTTTTTCTCGTTCACAACCGTCCCATCGTCCGCCACGCGGACGACTCGATTGTGCGTGTCATGCTCGACCGTGAAATGGTTCTGCGCCGCGCCCGTGGCTACGCGCCGCTACCCGTCGCGCTGAACCATCAACCACCAACCATCCACCATCAACCCATCCTGGCCATCGGTGCGCATTTGAAGAACTCGGTGGCGTTGGCCGTGAGTGAACAGGTTTTCCTCAGCCAGCACATCGGCGATCTGGAAACGGAGCTGGCCAACCAAGCCTTCCGCCGCATGGCCGCCGACCTACCACGACTTTACGAAGCTGCACCCGAAGTCATCGCCGCTGATTTGCATCCGGATTATCTCTCGACGCAGTTTGCACTGGAGCAAGTTCGGAGTTCCGGCTTTAGCCAGTCCGGGCTGCCTGAAGGCGGAACTCCGAACGAAAGACCGCGCATCATTCAGGTTCAACACCACATCGCACACGTCCTTTCGTGCCTCGGTGAGAACGAAACCGAGCTGCCCGCGCTCGGCGTGGCCTGGGACGGCACGGGGCTCGGCACGGACGGAACGATCTGGGGTGGCGAATTCTTCCTCGTGACGAATGAGTCCGTCGAACGTGTCGCACACTGGCGGCCATTCCGTTTGCCCGGCGGCGATGGCGCGGCGAAAGAACCGCGTCGCGCAGCGCTCGGTTTGCTTTATGAACTGTTGGGAGCAGAAGTGTTTTCCCGCACCAAGCTGCCGACCGCTGCCGCCTTCTCCAACGTCGAACATGCCGCCCTCCAAACCATGCTCACTCGCGGCATCAACGCCCCTTGGTGCTGCAGTGTCGGGCGGCTGTTTGATGTCGTTGCCTCACTCAGCGGCGTGCGCCAGCAAATGCGCTTCGAGGGACAAGCGGCGATGGAGTTGGAGTTCGCGCTGGAAGGCGTCATGACGGACACGGCGTATGATTTGCCGATCGACGTTTACCAATCGCCGATGCGGCTGGATTGGGCACGGATGATCGAGGGCATTCTAGCAGACGTGGCGCACGGCGTGGCCACCGGCGAAATCTCCGCCAAGTTCCACAACACGTTGGCGGCGGCAATGGTGAGCGTTGCGAAGCACATCGGCGTGCCGCGTGTCGCGCTGAGCGGCGGGTGTTTTCAGAATCGCTATTTGACCGAGCGCGCAGTGACACGACTGCGCGAGGAAGGTTTTCAGCCGTATTGGCATCAGCGCGTCCCGACCAACGACGGCGGGATTGCGCTGGGGCAAGTCGTCGCGGCCAAGCGCGAACTCGCGGCAAGGAGCGCGGCTGTGTGCGGCAGCACCAGCCGCAGCAATGTGGATACCGAGACCGCTTCCGGATTTCGTGAGGGCTGCGGCTGGTCCGTTGGACACAGCCGCGCTCCATTACAACCGACCACACATCACGCATCACGTTGAGCCATGTGTCTCGCCATTCCAGGCAAAGTCGAAACCATCAGCAGCGATGACCCGATCACGCGCATGGGCCGGATCAACTTCGGCGGCGTCATCAAGGAAGCGAGCCTCGCTTACGTGCCGGAGGCGAAGGTCGGCGATTACGTCATCGTGCATGCCGGATTCGCGCTCAGCAAAGTGGACCAGGACGAGGCGCACAAGGTTTTCGAGTATCTCGAGCAGATGGAGGAACTCGGCGAGTTGAAGGAGGGCGGGCCATGAAATTCCTCGACGAATATCGCGACGGCGAACTCGCGCAGCAACTCGCCCGGGAAATCCACCGGATCACGACGCAGCCCTGGAACATCATGGAAGTCTGCGGCGGGCAGACCCACGCCATTGTGAAGTTCGGTATCGATGAACTGCTGCCGAAACAGATCACACTCATCCACGGGCCGGGCTGTCCGGTGTGCGTGACGCCGCTCGAGATGATCGACAAGGCGCTGGAGATCGCGACGCAGCCGGGCGTCATCTTCACCTCGTTCGGCGACATGCTGCGCGTGCCGGGCAGCACAACAGACTTGTTGAGCGTGCGCGCCAACGGCGGCGATGTGCGGATGATCTATTCGCCACTCGACGCGGTGAAACTCGCCGAGCAGAACCCGACGAAGGAAGTCGTGTTCTTCGGCGTGGGTTTCGAAACCACCGCACCGGCCACGGCCATGGCGGTGTTTCAAGCGGCGCAAAAGAAGCTGAAAAATTTCTCACTGCTCATCTCACACGTGCTCGTGCCGCCGGCAATCGAGGCGTTGATGTCATCGCCGAACTGTCGCGTGCAGGCGTTTCTCGCGGCGGGACACGTCTGCGCGATCATGGGCTACGAGGAGTATCCGCCGCTCGCCGCGAAGTATCGCGTGCCCATAGTGGTCACCGGCTTCGAGCCGATGGATATTCTGCAGGGCATCCTGATGACGATTCAGCAACTGGAATCCAGTCGCGCTGAGGTGGAGAATCAATACACCCGCGCGGTCAGCCGGCAAGGCAATCAACCTGCGCAACGGCTCGTGCGCGAAGTGTTCCGCATCGTCCCGCGGAAATGGCGTGGCGTTGGCGAAATCCCCGCCAGCGGGCTGGGATTGGCCGAGGCTTATGCGGCGTTTGATGCGGAGAAGAAATTTGGATTGGCCGATCATCACGTGGACGAACCCGCAGATTGCTTGAGCGGCCAAGTGCTGCAGGGACATATCAAACCAAATCAATGCCCCGCGTTCGGCGGAAAGTGCACCCCGGAACATCCACTCGGCGCGACGATGGTTTCGAGTGAAGGCGCGTGCGCGGCTTACTATCGCTACCGTAGGCACAACGCAGCCGAAGCGCTGTTCACACAATGAACACCCCGGACTTCAACGCGAGCTGCCCACTTCCCATCCAGCAGTATCCGCACGTCTTGATGGCGCATGGCGGCGGCGGTAAGTTGATGCACCAGTTGCTCGAAAACGTCTTCGGCAAGGCGTTCAGCAATCCAATCCTCGATACGCGCCATGACTCGGCGCAGTTCTCCGTTCCGCCGGGCAAACTGGCGATGACCACCGACTCCTACGTCGTGCGCCCAATCTTTTTTCCCGGCGGCGACATCGGTTCAATGGCGATCCACGGCACGGTGAATGATCTCGCGATGAGCGGCGCGCGTCCGCTTTATCTAAGTTGCGGGTTCATCATCGAGGAAGGTTTGCCGATGGAAACGCTCTGGCGCGTGGTGTGTTCGATGCGCGACGCGGCACAGCGCTGCGGCGTGCAGATCGTCACCGGCGACACCAAGGTCGTGGACAGGGGCAAGGGTGACAGTCTCTACATCAACACCACCGGCATCGGCGTTATTGAACATTCGCTCAACATCGCGCCGCAAAGTGTTCAGCCCGGTGACGCAGTGATCGTCAGCGGCGATCTGGGTCGGCACGGCATGGCGATCATGGCGGTGCGCGAGGGTTTGCAGTTCGAGAGCACGATTGAAAGCGACTCTGCGCCGGTGCATGAGCCGGTGCGGGCGTTGAACGAAGCGGGCGTTGAAATCCACTGCCTGCGCGACCTGACGCGCGGCGGGTTGGCCAGCGCGCTGAATGAAATCGCCGAAGCGGCGGGCGTGAAGATCGCCATCGAGCAAAAGGCCGTGCCGGTGTACGAGGATGTTCACGCCGCGTGTGAAATGCTCGGGCTTGATCCGCTCCACGTCGCGAACGAAGGCCGCTTCGTCGCGTTCGTCGCGGCAAAGGATGCGGAACGCGCGGTGCAAATCCTGCGTGGTCATGAAGTCAGTGCAGATTCTGCGATCATCGGCAAGGTGGTGGAGATAGCCGCGCCGCTGGTGACACTGCGTAGTGCAATTGGCGCGAGCCGGATTCTCGATATGCCGAGCGGCGAGCAGTTGCCCCGTATCTGCTAAACGCACGCGAACCCGTTTCGCTCAGGTGGCGCAAGCAACGTTGGTCGCGCGCTCCGTCATTCCAATCCGAGCGAGACGAGTTTGGTTTCCAGAAATGCCTCAATCCCTTCCGCGCCGAGTTCGCGACCCCAGCCGCTCTGTTTAATGCCGCCAAACGGACTTTGGGAATTGGTCGGCACGCCGTCGTTGATGCCGACGATGCCGGCGGATAACGAGTCCGCCAGACGCATGGCGCGGCTCAGGTTTTGCGTGAACACGTAGGCGGCCAGGCCGTACACCGAGTCGTTGGCGAGTTCCACCCCCTCGCGCTCGGTGTCGAAGGGCGTGATGGCGGCGAGAGGCGCGAAGGTTTCCTCGAACATGCACAGACTCGTGCGCGGCACTTCCGAGATCACCGTGGGTTCGAGGAAGTAACCCGGCATCCGCGCGCGTTTGCCGCCGCACAGAAGCTTGCCGCCGCCGTTGACCGCGTCGGCAATGTGTTCGAGCGCGCGTTCGAGGGCGGGTGGATCAATCAGCGGTCCGACTTGCGCGTCTGGTTCCAGGCCGCTGGCCAGTTTAAGGCCCTTCACTTTTTCCGTCAGCATTTGCACGAAGCCGGGATAAATCGTGCGCTGGACGTAAATGCGATTGACCGCGATGCACGATTGTCCGCTGTTGCGGAATTTGGAAAGCAACACGGCGTTCACCGCGACGCTCAGGTCACAGTCATCGAACACCAGCGCGGGCGCGTTGCCGCTCAGTTCCAGCAGGAGCGGTTTGAGATGGCTCGCCGCGCGCTCGGCGAGTTTGCGCCCCGTCGCAGTTGAGCCGGTGAAGGAAAGCCGGCGGCAAAGCGGGTGCGCGAGGAATTCGCCGGCAATCATTTCAGCCTCGCCGGCCACGATCTGAAACAGCCCCTTGATGGGTTGGGATTCCGCCAGACATTCGCCGAAGGCCACGGCCGAAAACGGCGTGCGCAGCGAAGGCTTGTGCACGACGGTGCAGCCGGCGGCAATGGCCGCCGCGACTTTGCGCACCGCCAGCATGAGCGGAAAATTCCATGGCGTCATGGCGGCCACGACGCCGACCGGTTGCCGGACGGTCCAGTGGCGTCGGCTGGCGATGTGCGGAGGAATCACCCGGCCATAGATACGACGGGCTTCCTCGGCGAACCACCGGAGGTGATCCACGGACATGGCGATCTCGCCCAGGCTTTGGGAAAGAGGTTTCCCACTTTCGAGCGAGATGAGGCGCGCGATTTCCTCGCGGCGACGATTCAGTTCATTGGCGACTTTGTGGAGAAATTCTCCACGCGCCTTGCCCGGCACCTGCCGCCAGTCCAGGAACGCGGCGTGGGCGTCCTGAATCGCTTGGGCGACGCGCGCCGCAGTCACCGTGCTCATGTTGGCGAAGACTTCCGCGCTGGCGGGATTGACGACTGGCGCGGAGGTTTCCGAGACGATCCAGTTGCCGTTGAGATAAACGGGGTAAGTTTTCATGCCGGGCGCGAGCAAGTTATACGCGAGTGGAAGCGATGTGAAAGCTAGAAGTGGTGGAGAGAGGGGAAAAGCTGGATAGATTGTGGCCTCCTGTGGTGAAGATTAAAGCGTTGCGCACGCGACGAAAGTAAGAGCTGCCCCTGCCCTTCCTTGTCTGGCTGTAACAACTGCACCAAGCGATGAACTGCCGCCGCTACCGTGACCGAGAAAGAAACCGGCCCGCACGCTGACTCAGAACAGCTCACGAATGACGAACCCCCACAGCTTGTGAGCGAAGTTCTTCGCCGAAGGGGGCCTCATTTGACAAATTGGGGACACCCGAATAGAGTCAAAAGTGCCACGCACTCGGAATGATAGGAGAAGTATTCGGTTTAACGAAATGACCG
>SCTL01000779.1 GCA_004297495.1 Verrucomicrobiota bacterium | reverse complement strand
GCCGCACCGAAGCCGGCGACGGTTCATGTGAGCGTCAATGCGAACCAGACCGTTCGAAACGTCAGCGGCCGAGTCTTTGCGATTAATACGGGCGGCGGGGACGAGAACCTGAACACGCCCGCAACGAAGGCGATTTTGAATGACATCGGCAGCACCTGTCTGCGTTGGCCGGGCGGCTCCTATGGTGACATTTACCACTATGCCAACGAGCCTTGGGATACCGGCGCCACCAGCCCGCGGACCGCAGGCTCTTTTTCCACCAATTTCATCGCCCTCGCCACCAATACGCATTCCCAGGCTTTCATCATCGTGAACTATGGCACCGGCACTCCTGAAGAAGCCGCCTACGCCGTGCGGATGTTCAATGTCACCAATCACAGCAATTTTAAATACTGGGAGGTCGGAAACGAAATCAATGGCACCTGGGAACCCGACTACAACACCAACGCGCCCTTCAAAGCGCACGATCCCTGGACCTACGCCATGCGCTTCACGAATTATTATGCGCAGATGAAAGCCGTTGATCCGACGATCAAGATCGGCGCGGTCATCGAGCCCTCCGAGGACGGCTACGCAAATTACACGGACCATCCCGTGGTCAATCCGCGCACCGGCATCACCCACAACGGCTGGACGGCGGTGATGCTGGCTTATATGCGCAGCAATAATTGCACCCCGGATTTTGTGATCGAACACAATTACGGCCCGGCGGCGGGCGACACGCAGGATTTGCTTTATCCCAAAGGCTGGGCGTCCGACGCGGCTGCCCTGCGCCAGATGCTGAACGACTATCTCGGCAACGCCGCCACGAACGTGACCTTGGAAGTGACCGAGAACGGCACGGGAGGTGATCGTCAGAACGTGAGCCTGCCCGGCGGATTATTTTACGCCGACAGCATTGGACAAATTTTGCAGACGGAATTCAATTCGCGCGTTTGGTGGGATTTGCGAAACGGTCACGGCACGGTTGACAATCCCGACCCGGCGTTTTACGGCTGGCGCACGAACGCCAACGGCAGCGTTCTTAGCGACGGAGGAATTATCTATGGCCTCGGCGGCGCGGGCAACCTCTACCCGACTTATTATTGCGCGAAGCTGATGCCAAAGTTTGCGACCGATGGCGACACGGTGGTGCGCGCCACGAGCGATTATCCGCTGCTGGCCACGTATGCGGTCATGCGAACCAACGGGACGCTGACGCTGCTGGTGATCAACAAAAGTGCATCGTCCACGCTCACGGCCAATTTCAATCTGTCGGGCTACGTTCCTTATGGCAATGCCGCCATTTACAGTTACGGCATTCCGCAGGACGAAGCGGCGCGAACCGGGGTTGGGTCGCCGGATATTGCGCAAACCAATTTCATTGGGGTCGCCGCCAGCTTCTCGGCCACGTTCGCTCCGTTCTCCGCCACGGTGATGGTGATGGGTGCTGCCAACCAGCCGCCGTTCACGCCCACCAGCTTGGTGGCGACTGCGTCCAATGCCGTGGTGTCGTTGAACTGGAATGGATCGGCCGGAGCGGACAGCTACATCGTCAAACGCAGCACCATCAGCGGCAGCGGTTACACCACCATCGCGAGCGGCGTGACGGCGACCAGCTTCGCTGACACCGGACTCGTCAACGGCGCGACTTACTATTACGTCGTCGCCGCGACGAACGCGAACGGCGTCAGCTCCAACTCTATTGAAGCCAGCGCCACGCCAGGAGAAATATTCGGCTGGTGGAAATTTGACGCCACCAGCGGCACGAACGCCGCCGACTCTGGCTACGGCGGCAACCCCGGCACGTTGCAGAGCGGCGCGACGTGGGTGGCCGGCGTGATCAGCAACGCCGTGCATCTGAACGGCACGGCCAACGGCTACGCCAGTCTTCCAGTGGGAGTGGTCAGTGCGTTGAACGACTTCACCATTTCGACCTGGGTGAAGGTGGACGCCAACGCGACGTGGGCGCGCGTGTTCGACTTTGGTTCCGGCACGGGCAACTACATGTTCCTCGCGCCTGCGAGCGGCGGCGCTTCCGTGCGTTACGCCATCACCACCGGCAGCGGCGAGCAGCAGTTGAACCGCGCCGGCAATCTTTCGGCGGGCGTGTGGCATCATCTCGCGGTCACGCTGTCCGGCAGCACGGGCGTGCTCTATGTGGACGGCGTGCCGGCGAACACGAACCTCAACATGACGCTCAAGCCGTCGAGCCTCGGCAGCACGACGCAAAACTATATCGGCAAATCGCAGTGGCCCGATCCGAATCTCACCGGCAGCGTGGATGACTTCCGGCTTTACAGCCGCGCCTTGAGCGCGACGGAAGTGGCGGCGCTGGCAAACCCCGTTCCGCCCGCCCCGGCCGGTCTGGCCGCCGTCGCCGGCAACGCGCAAGTGGCGTTGAACTGGAACGCCGCGAGCACCGCGACCGGCTACAAAATCAAACGCTCGCTCACCAGCGGCAGCGGTTATGTAAACATCGCCACCAACGCAACCCTCACCTTCACCAACACCGGCCTGGCCAACGGCACGTTGTATTATTTCGTCGTGAGCGCGACGAACAGCTTTGGCGAAAGCACCAATTCCACGCAAGTCAGCGCGCGTCCGACCTCCTCCGCGTCTGTCGCGATGAATGCGGCCAACGCCGCCGGACAATTGCAAATTTCCTGGCCGGCGGATCACACCGGCTGGCAGTTGCAATCGCAAACCAACAACCTCACCAGCGGCCTGGGCACGAACTGGGTCAACGTGCCCACCTCAATGCAGACCAACCAGATGACAGTGCCGTTGAACTCAACGAACGGCTCGGTGTTCTTCCGGTTGGCGCGGCCTTACTAGCCGCCAGAACAAATTGAAATTTATCGTGCTGAATAAAATCAAATTAAACGTGCTGGTGCTGGGCTGTTCGCTCGCAGCAGCCGCAGCGCAAACCAATTCACTGCAACTGCCCACAGGTTCTGTCGCCTCAAACTCCGCCGTCGCCGAGGCCCACAACCCGCTCATCTGGGCTGACGTCCCGGACATCGCCATCATGCGTGTAGGTAAAACCTATTACATGAGCAGCACGACGATGCACATGAGCCCGGGCCTTCCGATCATGAAGTCGGCGGACCTAGTCAATTGGCGGATGGCCTCCTACGCCTATCAAACCCTCGCCGACAACGAAGCCCTCCGCCTCGAAAACGGCAAAGACGCCTACGGTCGCGGCTCTTGGGCCAGCAGCCTGCGTTACCACAACGGCGTGTTCTATGCCTCGACTTTCTCCGCCACCAGCGGACGCACCCACATCTACAGCACGCGCGATCCGGAGCGCGGCCCGTGGAAGGAGACGAGTTTCGAGCCCGCGATGGGTGACCACAGCCTGTTTTTCGACGACGACGGTCGCGTTTACATGGTTTACGGGGGCGGTCGCATCACGCTCATCGAGTTGCAACCTGATCTCTCCGGAATCAAGCCCGGTGGCGTGAGCAAGGTCCTCATCGAAAACGTCAACACCATCTTCGGCGCCGACCAGGGCGGGCTCAATGGCGAGGGCTCGCAGCTTTCCAAGATCAACGGTCGCTACTACCTCTTCAACATTGCCTCGCCGGGAAGCCGTTGGGCGCGCACCGTCATCGTCCACCGCGCCGACGCAATCACCGGTCCCTACGAGGGTCGCATCGCGCTCGATGATCGCGGCATCGCCCAGGGCGGCCTCATCAACACCCCGGAAGGCAAATGGTATGCCTATCTTTTCAAGGACAACGCCGCCGTCGGTCGCATCCCCTACCTCGTGCCCGTGACTTGGAAGGACGGCTGGCCCGTCCTCGGCGAAAACGGCAAGGCGCCCATGACGCTCGACATCCCCGCCGGCGGACAGGGCGTCTCCGGCGCCTCCGGCATCGTCGCCTCCGACGAATTCGACCGCCAGCCCGGCGCCCTCGACCTGCCTCTCGCCTGGCAATGGAATCACAATCCCGACAACAAGCTTTGGTCCGTCACGCAACGGCCCGGCTTTCTGCGTTTGACTACGGGCCGGGTTGACGCTGATTTACTTTCCGCCAGGAATACCCTCACCCAGCGCACCTTTGGCCCCAACAGTTCCGCCACCACCAGCATTGACGTGAGCGGCATGAAAGACGGTGACTATGCCGGCCTCGCCGCTTTTCAGAAACGCTACGGTTTTGTCGGCGTAAAGATGAGCGGCGGTGCCCGATCTATCGTCATGGTGAGCGCCGACTCCGACCATCCCGAGGAAATCGCCTCCGTTCCCCTCTCTGGCAAAACAGTTCACCTCAAGGTCGAATGCGAATTTCAGCCCGAGCCTGAAGTCGCCCGCTTCTCCTACAGCCTCGACGGCAAATCCTGGACCCCCATCGGTCGTCCCTCGGCCCTTAAATACACCGTGCCGCACTTTATGGGTTATCGCTTCGCCCTCTTCTATTATTCGACCAAGACCGCCGGTGGCCGTGTGGACTTTGACTACTACCGGATCGGGCAAAGCGGCAACTCACTCTGACTTTCGCCTTTCTTTTTATGCCTTCACGATCTAGCCCGTCTTCGTCGGTTCCTCGGTGCCGGCCTCGGCCTCGCCTGTCGCTGGCGCAGAACAAAATCAGTTTGGCCATCGAAGCCGCTGGCAAAATCATCGGCGTCGGCAACGGCGACCCAAATTGTCACGAGCCGGGACACATACATCGGCGAGCCGGCAGGGTCGCCGTGGTCGCGCAGCCTGTTCAACGGGCTGGCGCAAATCATCGTGCAGTCCAAGAAAGAAGTGGGCGAAATCAAACTCACCGCGCGCTCAACCGGCCTCGCCGAAACGACGCTCACGCTGACTACGAAGCCAGTGTCGTTGCGCCCACAGGTGCCGTGATGAGTTCTTCCTATCATCGCTTTTGACGACATGACCG
>SCTL01000778.1 GCA_004297495.1 Verrucomicrobiota bacterium | reverse complement strand
GCACGCCCCAGATTGGATACTGCTTGTGTTTCACGCCCATGATTTCGCCCTCGTCGGTCTCGGCGGTGATCTCCAGACAGTCGGGCACGGAGTCGCGCTGGATGACGAGCGAGTGATAGCGGGTCGCCGCGAACGGATTCGGCATGTCCTGAAACAAATCCTTCCCGTTATGTTTAATCTGGGAAGTTTTACCGTGCATCATCCGGTAGTTGACGACGACGTTCGCGCCGAAAACATGGCCGATACATTGATGGCCGAGGCAGACGCCGAGCGTGGGAATGTGCGTGCCGAAAGTGCGGATGATTTCGTTCGAGAGGCCGGATTCGTTCGGCGAACACGGGCCGGGCGAGATGAGCAGGCGGTCGGGCTTGAGCGCGCGGACCTGCTCGACCGTGATCTGGTCGTTGCGATGCACCTGCATCTCGACCTGCATCTCCCCGAGATACTGGACGAGGTTGTAGGTGAACGAATCGTAGTTGTCCAAAACCAGCAACATGAGGCGTCAGACTACATCGGAAGCGAATGATTGCAAACGGGAATTGGCCGGCAAAGGCCGCGGAATTATTATCGCTTTTCTTCTTTATGCCGCCGGGTTTCTCTGCCATGAAGAGACATCGCCATGAGTGCCAAAGCTTCAGACAACGGTTTCTTCGTTTGGGATCCCAATCACACGGCTCACGGGCCGGTGGAGTTGCCGATACTGGTCAGTTGGGTCAAAGCCGGCCGCGTCAAAGCCGGCACGTGGGTTTTCGTGAAACAGAGCGCCGTCTGGGAGCGCGCCGCCGACGTGCCGGAGTTGCAGTTGTTTTTTCACACGCATTTCCAGGAACTCGCCGCGCAGTCCGAGCCGCTCCACACGATTCACGGCATCAACCCGCGCGCGCTGCGCGCCATCCGGTTGCTCGCTTACTTCACCGATGAACAGCTCGAACGCTTCGCGAATTTCGTCGAGGCCGTGCGGCTGCCGCAGGCCGCCGTCGTCGTCAAGCAAGGCGATCAGGGCAACGCCATGTATCTGGTCGTGGAAGGCGAACTTTCCGTCCGCATGAAAGTGGATGGGCTCGAGAGCGAACTGGCCACGCTCACGATGGGCGATTTCTTCGGCGACTTTTCATTGTTCGATCATGGCCCGCGGTCAGCGGACGTGGTGGTGAACAAGCACTGCCTGTTGCTGCGCATCTCGACCGATGCGTTCGACCGATTGACGCGCGAGGCCACGGACCTGGCGACGCCCTTCCTGCGCGCCATCGGAAAAACTCTTACCGCCCGCATCCGCGCCGGCAACAAACACCAGGCCGAAGCCGTGAAGATGGCGAACGCGTTGAAATAAGGAAGCGCGTCCGTTCTGCGCGACGCGCGCCGCAAACTTCAGAAACTGAGAGAAATCGTTCCGCCAAACGTGAGCGGATCGCCGGGCTGCCGGATCAACAAGTTCGGCGTCGAGAAACTGCGGAAGTCCAGCGCGTTGCTCGCGTAGCGGTGGTCCAGCAGGTTGCGCCCGAACACGGCCACTTCCAAATTCTTGTGTTGATAGCCGATGCGCGCGTTGAGCAGCGCGTAGCTGCCTTGCGACGCGGTGTTGTCTTCGGTCAAATAATACTTGCCTACACCCACGACTTCCGCGCGCGCGAAGAGGTGTTCGCAGAAACGGTATTCCGCCGCCGCCGCGACTGTGAACTCGGGCACGAAGTTGATGCGCTTGCCGCTGAAGTCGAAGGACTGGAACATGGTTGAATAGGTGAAGTCGTCGAACTCGGCGTGCGTGTAACCGGCGTTCAAACTCAGCGTGAGGTCTTTGCTCGCGCGATACACAAACTCGTTTTCCACGCCCGCGCTCCACGCGTGTTGCGCGTTGATCACGTAGGCCTGCGCCGGATTGATCGTGTCGAGGCGATAGACTTGATAGCCGGAAGTCTCGGTGTAAAAGAACGCTAGATTCCATTGCAGCTTCTGGTCGAGGCACAACGTGCGCGCGCCGATCTCGTAATTCCACGAGCGCGCGGGATTGAAACGCGACTGCGTGTCATTGTCATTCGACGTGTTGAATCCGCCGCTCTGGTAGCCGACGGCGGCGGACGCATACACGACACACTCCGGCATGTAGTGATACGCGATGGCAAACTTGGGTTGCGTGGCGGAGAAATTTTCCTGTCCGCTGAAATTGCCCGTCGTGTATGGACCCATGGGCAGACTCGGATCAATGAAGTTCATGCCGCTGCGGCTGCGGACGATTTCGCGGTTGTCGTAGGTGAAACGCAGGCCCGCCGTCAGGTCGAGCTTTTCCTGGATCGTGTAAGTCGCCTCGCCAAAGACCGCGTAAGTGTCGGCGTTCACTTTCGCGTCAGTCAGCGCGCTGTCAATCACGCTGTCATTCGGCGGCGGGAATCCCGTGGGAATGGTGATGTTCCGGCCCGAGAGCGTTTTCGTTTCTCCCCAATTGCCGAACAAGCCACCGTTCCATTTCAGCGGCGCGGAATCATCCGTCGAGCGCACGCGGACTTCTTCCGACCATTGCGTGACTTTCGGTTTGAAAATGCCGATGGTCGGCAGCGCATTGCTGGAGGAGGGCGGCTGCGTTGGATTGAACGCCGAGAAATCAAAGTCCTGCGCGAGGTCCTGCTGCCAGTTGCGATACGACGTCGCGGAAGTCAGCTTGAATTTCTCACCGCGATACGTTGCCTTGAATCCAGTGTGCCACGAATCCGTGTCCACAAAGCCGTTGTAGTCGCGGCTCACGTGAAACAGGTCGCGGTCCGAACCCGGATTGAATGTGGGCACGAAGCCGTCCTGCAAGTTGTAGCCGCCGCCGAGCAGGGAAAACTCCCACAGGTCGCAAGGAGTCCAGCGCAGTTGCCCACGGCCCGAAATGGTCTGCTGCGTGTCAGGATGTCCGCCGAGAAAATCATTATGCACGAACCCGTCGCGCGACGCGTAGAGACCGGACACGCCGAGCGCGAGCGTGTTCGTCACGATCGGCCCGCTCACGCTGCCGTCCACGGCGAACTGATTGTGATTCCCGTAAGTCACGCCCGCGCTTCCGTGCCAGTCATCGCCCGGTTGATGGCTGACGAGATTGATCACGCCGCCCGGCCCGCTCGCGCCGTAAAGCGTTCCCTGCGGCCCGCGAATGAACTCCACGCTCGCGACGTCGTGCAGCGGAATGGTGCGCGTGTAAAGATCGTTGAACGGCATGTCGTCCAGATAAACGCCCACCGCCGGATCGCCCGTCACAAAATTATTCTCGCGCAACCCGCGCACGGAAAACTTTGGCAGGCGATTGTTGTTCCCGTCGAAGAGCATGGTGCTCGGCACGAGCGCGGCCAGGTCGCGTGTCGTGGCCAGCGGCGACGGTTGATTCGCGGACAAGTCCAGCACGTTTACGGAAGCCGCGCCGGGCAGCACGCGATAATCGCCGCCATAAACGGTCACGGGCGTCAGCGGCAGCGAGTTGGTTTCCTCCGCGCGACCGGGCAGGACGCAGAGTGAAAGGAAAGCGAAGGCGGGAAGGAATTTGTGCAATTGTAGATTCGGTTTCATTGCGGCGCGGGTTGTAATCTGGAAGTTGACGGCGCACAAGTCATTTTGCTTCAAACAAAAATTCTATTCGCCAAGTCCTCGCGCTTTTGCCAGAAGTGAGCGCCGACGAAATGCAACCACTGTGAAAGCCGTCCGACTCATCCAACCCGGTCGTCCGCTGGAATTACAGGAAATTCCCGTGCCGCAGCCCGGCGCAAGCGATGTTTTGATTCGCGTGAAAGCCGCCGGCATCTGCCACTCGGACGCGCACTACCGCGCCGGCAAATCCCGCGTGCATCCGTTGCCGCTGACGCTCGGGCATGAAGTCGCCGGAGTGATTGAACAGGTCGGCGCGTCGGTTTCCAATCTGCGCGTCGGCGACCGCGTGTGCGTGCACTATCTCGCGACGTGTGGCACCTGTGATTGGTGCACGCACGACAACGAACAGTTCTGCGCGGAGGGGAAAATGATTGGCAAGTATCGCGACGGCGGGTTCGCGGAGTTCATCGTGATGCCAGAACGCAGCGTGTTCGAACTGCCGGAGAAAATTACCTTTGCGCACGGCGCGGTGATGATGTGTTCCTCGGCCACGTCGTTGCACGCACTGAATAAAGCCAGACTGCGACCCGGCGAAAGCGTCGCTGTGTTTGGGGTTGGCGGCTTGGGATTCTCCGCGATCCAACTCGCCCGCGCGCTGGGCGCGGAAAAAGTTTTCGCCGTGGACATCAAGCCAACCAAACTGGAACTGGCCGCGAAGTTGAGCGCGATTCCAATCAACGCCGCACTGGTTGATCCGGTCGCGATGATTCAGGAACTCACGCAGGGCAAGGGAGTGAATGTCGCGCTCGAACTCATCGGACTTCCTTTGACGATGGTGCAATCGGTTCGTAGTCTCGCCATCAAGGGCCGCGCCGCGCTCGTTGGCATCACGGAGAAAAGTTTTTCGGTCGCGCCGTATCACGAGGTCATCAACAAGGAGGCGGAAATCATCGGCGTGTCGGACCATCTCGCGTCGGAGATTCCGGCGCTGATTGAATTCGCGCGGCGAGGGAAGCTGGATTTGAGCGGTGTCGTTTCGCAAACTGTTCCGTTGGACGCGGGCGCGATCAATCAAACTTTGGATGCGCTGGAAAAATTTGGCGAAGAACTGCGGGTGGTCGTGACCCCGGGTGCGTGAGAGAAATCTTTGCGGATTATGGCTCGGCGATTGGCCGGGCAGGTTTAGCTTTCCATCCATTCTGCTTGAATGTGAGCGTCACCGCGCCCGCTTCGCGCGTGTAGATCACAGGAACTCCCGCTTGCGCGAGTCGGGCGCGCAGTTGCGAGCTGGCCCGCTTGCTGGGCGGCGTTTCGGAATCGTTCACGATGATCAGCTTCGGCTGCACGCGTTCGATCAATCCCTCACACAACGCTTCGCCCCGTTCGGGCAAGCCGGTCACGACGATCTCGGCGCGCAAATCCTCGTTGCGTTCCATCAACGCTTCCTGTCCGGGCCGCCCCAGATCGGAGAGCAGCAGAATGCGCGTGCCGTGAAACTCGCCGCGCAAGACGAGCGAACTGTCATCTCCCTGCGGGAATTTCTCGACGCCGTCCGGGTGCAACACCGTCCACGCGCCCAGGTGATCGCCGCGATTGACGATCCGCGCCTGTGCCGGATTCGCATCCAACTCGGCGGCAATTCTTCGGTAGGCGGGCGAGCGAAAGCGCGTCGCACTGATCACCGTTCTTCCGAAGGGCAGGGCTGCGCGCAAAGTTTCGTAGCCGCCCACACGCCGCAAATCCCCGTGCGTGAGTGCCACGCGGGCCAGTTTATTTTTCCCCTGCGCGTAGAGAAACGGTTTGGTGACGAACTCGACGGCGTTGGTGTTAGCGCAATCAACCAACACGTCCTCAGCGCGTCCTGGTGAGTCGCAAAAGACTCCACTGCCGCCGTTCAGAGGCAGGACGGTGATGATCGTGCTCTGCCGCGCCTCGTTCCAACGCCAGCCGTAGAATCCGATCAGCGCGACGACTCCGAGCAAAACAAGTTTGCGCCGCTTGGCT
>SCTL01000069.1 GCA_004297495.1 Verrucomicrobiota bacterium | reverse complement strand
CAGGAATTTGCCGTCCGCATCATACACCTTGACCCGAAAATCACCCGTGTCCGCGACATAAACCCGCCCTCGTGAATCCAGCGCCAGATTGGTCGGCGTCAACAACTCGTTGGTCGCATCCTGGCTGCGGGGAATGTCAAACAGCGGTGCCCGCGTGGCCTTGTCAAAAACCCGCACGGCATGTTTCATCAGGTCGGCCACATAAATCCGATCCTTGTTCACCGCCACGTCACGCGGTTTCAGCTCGCCCGCCTTGCCCATGGCCGCCACATAGTTTTCCTTGCTGTCAAAGATGACCACCTGATTCCGTCCGGCATCCGCCACATACAGGGTGCCGTCCGTGTCCACCGTCATGTTCAACGGCAGCTTGAGTTCACCCTCGCCTTCCGCCGCCAAAGGCCGCAGGTGACGCTTGGCAAAATCCGCCACGACCACCGCGTTCATCTCCGTGTCGCAGACATAAAGCTTATGCCCGCTCACCGCGGCGCCATACGGCTTGCCATAGCCCCGGTCGGGTATTTTTTTCCCGGTCACGTAAGACAGGAAAGTGTTTTCATCGCGCCCGCTAAATTCCTTCTGGGAACTGAAGGAGGTCAGATACTGCAGCCGCGGTTCATCCGGGGCGGGAGGGAAGAAATAAGTTGCCGCTTTTTTTACCTCGGGAGTCGCGCAACCCGTCAGCAGCCCGAGCACAGCCGCGAAGACCATCACCGGCCCGGAGAATTTTTTTGAAATCGTTTTCATGAGATGAATCAAATTCTGATCGTCCTTCCATCGAATCACCGGTCATCGGGCAAACGGTTCAAACTGTTTTCGGCGGCCGCTATTGCTGTCGAGCTTGCCCGGCCCCGGTCAAAGTTTCCACATAATTTTGTCCCGGCTCCGTCACCTCTGGCCAGTTCCATTCCGTCCGCGCTCACCTTCCATCTTTCTAAAAAACGAGACGCCGGACTCCCGGCGCCTCGTCTGTAGTCCTAAACTGAAACCTTCAGTTATTTCTTATGGCAGGTGAGGCACAGCGTGCCGCCTTCGAGCGGCTGGATCAACGCGTGATCATAAGGAATCGTGCCCGCCGTGCCAACCGTTTCATGGATGTCATGGCACGAGGCACATTCCACGTTTTGAGAGGTGCCCTTCAGCATCTTGGTCAGGATACCTGTGACCGGCTGCAGTTCGGTGTCGCCATTGGCAACTGCCGTGCTGTAGCTCACACCAATCGGGTGCATTTGTGTCAGGTTGTTGAAACCAACATAAGGCCCGGCACCGCTGGCAACCGTCCCGGCGTTCAGCGTCTCAACCGCGAAACTGGGCACATATACAGCCGCGCCGTTCAAGCTGTTGGTCGTGCTGGAGCCGGAAGCCCCCGAGGTCTGGTTGATCGCCACCGATCCGTCATGGCAACTCAAGCAGGCGATGGATGATCCCAGCGTAATCGCGCCACCCAAGTAGGTCGCGCTGCCCAGCGAATCATAGGTGACATAGGTATTGGCTGACAGCTTGTGGTTCCACAAGGGCGCTTTGGCCGTTGCATAAGCCTGCGACTTGTGCGGAATGTGGCACACTTGGCAGGGATTTTGGTAGTACGAATTCGTGCCCCCCGTTGGTGCGCCGCCCCATTTGAACCGCGCCACACCGTTGGTGCCGGCCGTCAGGTATCCACCCGTCGAGGTGAAGTCGTGTGAACCGCCGATGATAGTTGCCCTGCTGACCGATGGCATCAGGGCCACCGTCGCTCCCAGGGCGAGGAGTATGCTTAGTCTTTTCATAGTTTTCATTTGCACGTGCGTTGTTTTTGTTTCTTCTGACGACAGCCCGCAGGCCAAACCCGCCGGCCGCCACGCGACATCAACTGGATGCCGCGCCTCCAACAGCGGGTATGCGCGAGGCCGAGCTCGGCCACGCGCGGCCGCCGTCGAAATGGTTTCGTGTTGCGTTCATGTTCACCTTGCCGACACCAAAGCCGGTTGCGCCAGGAACGGCGCGGCCCAGGCCGGGCTCGGTTTGAAATCTTCCGCCGGTTGCGCCGGCACGGGATTGATTCGCCGGATGAATTCCGCCGCGCGTTCGGCAATGATCTCGCGACAGCGGCCCAACTCCTGTTCGCGCGTGCGGAGATTTTCGCGCACGATCGCTTCCAGATGGTCAATGTTGTAAAGGTAAACGTTGTCGAGCTGTTGCACGTCCGGAGCGATGTCGCGCGGCACGGCGATATCAATCAGGAACAATGGACGTTGCCGCCGCGCGGCGATCACTTCCGCGACCTCCGCGCGATGGATGACAGTTTGTGGGCACCCGGTCGAGCTGACAACGATGTCGGCTTCCCGCATCGCGCGGAAGCAGTCGTTGAAACGGATTGCACGGCCGCCAAACTCAGCCGCCAGTCCCTCTGCCCGTTCAAACGAACGATTCGACACCAGCACCGACCGGGCACCCTTCTTGGCCAGGTGTTTCACGCAGGCTTCGCCCATCTTGCCCGCGCCCACGATCATGACCACCTTGTCCGAGAGATCTTTGTCAAAAATTCTTTCCGCCAGTTCCACCGCCACGCTGCCCACCGACACCGCGCCGCGACCGACTGCCGTGTCCGTGCGGATTTCTTTCCCAACTTGCAGCGCCGTCTGGAACAACCGGTTCAACACGCGCCCGGTGAGCTTGTGATCCT
>SCTL01000777.1 GCA_004297495.1 Verrucomicrobiota bacterium | reverse complement strand
TTTTGCCAACGCTTGCCGCCGGCTTCGTTTGGAACACCAACCAGCTCAACACTGCTGGCATCATCTCCGTCGTCAGCAGCGCACCGCCGGTGTTTGGTTCAGTGGCCTCATCGGGCGGAAATCTCATCATGGCCGGCAGCAACGGCACGGTCAGCGGCAACTACTACGTGCTCACGGCCACGAACCTCGATCTGCCCGTGAGCAACTGGACCCGACTCGCGACGAATCAGTTCAACGCCAGCGGCAATTTTAATTTCACCAACCCGGTTGATCCGAACGCCGCTCAACAATTCTTCCGCTTGAGCCTGCCTTGAGCTGGTTTACCGACTGAAATTTGAAGCGAAGACTGCCTAGCTCGGTTGCAATTCAAATGAGAACTCGAATTACGTCCCTCATAAGTCTGCTTGCGGTTTGGCCGCTGTTTTTGTTTGGCGCAGACACGAATCAAACCTCCACCGCTGCCGTACCGCCGAAAGCATTTCTATTCTCCTACTTCACCGGCAACGGCGAGGACGGCTTGCATCTCGCGTGGAGCCGTGACGGCTGCAAATGGGAAGCGCTCAACGACGGCAAAAGCTTTCTCACGCCCGAGGTCGGGGAGTCAAAACTGATGCGCGATCCGTGTCTGCTGCGTGCTCCGGATGGAGTGTTTCACATGGTGTGGACCACGGCGTGGAAGGGCAAGACCATCGGCTACGCGTCGTCGCGCGATTTGGTTCATTGGTCCGCGCAGCAGGCCATTCCGGTCATGGCGCACGAACGGGGCGCGTTGAACTGTTGGGCGCCGGAGATCATCTGGGACGAAAAGCGCGGCGAGTTCCTCATCTTCTGGGCGACGACCATCACGGGCAAATTTCCCGAAACGGCCGGGACGGGCGACGACCAATACAACCATCGTATCTATTCGACCACGACGAAGGATTTCAAAACCTGCTCGCCGGCGAAATTGTTTTACGAGCCCGGTTTCAACGTGATTGATGCCACGATGCTTCGCGCGCAGGGGAAATTTTATCTCATCGTCAAAGACGAAACGCGAAATCCCCCGAAGAAGCATCTGCGCATGGCGTCGAGCGCCGACGTCGCCGGGCCGTATGAAAATCTCTCCGCGCCGTTCACGCGCGACTGGGTGGAAGGCCCGAGCGCGTTGCAGGTTGGCGACGAGTATCTGGTTTATTTCGACGCCTACCGTGACCGTCGCTACGAGGCGATGCGTTCGCGCGATCTCAAAACGTGGGAGAACATCAACGACAAGATTTCCTTCCCGCGCGGCGTGAAGCACGGCACCGCTCTGGCAGTACCCGGTAGCATCGTCGAGGCATTACTTCATCCCGTGCCGCCTAAAAGGGATTAGCCAAAACTGGCGGGTTGCTTCCGGCGCGCTTTCGCTGGCAGCATGGGGAATCGCTGATGAAAACTCGTCTCCTGTTCTGGGCGCTGGTGTGTTTGGGCTTGGGCTTCGGCACAAGCGCACCCGCGAAAGATTCGCCCGCACCGATTGACCGGCAGGCGCTGGTCACG
>SCTL01000776.1 GCA_004297495.1 Verrucomicrobiota bacterium | reverse complement strand
CATCAGAAATGCCCACACCACCATCGGCGCATTTGTAGGCGCAGGTCGGAAGCTTCCAGGGCGTGGAGGGATGATTGGCTACTATAACTTCCGGCATATTGATCCAAGACCTCGCACCTCGTTATGCTGCTTCAAAGTTTGTGAAAGGAACGCACGCATGAATTACTCTGGCACCGTCGAGGCAATCACGAGCAGAAGTGGGGTCCGCCGGGACACGTGTCCGCGCAAGCCTGCACGACGGGAGCGGGCTTCTGTGGCGCTCGCCAGCTATCATCAAGTCGGCTGCGGCCATTGAACATGCCGGCATCGCGCGCAGTGTGCGGTTCATCGCCCGGCATTTCCGCAGGCCGATGCGCGCCGGCGCGCCGGGTATCAACCCGGCCGGATTTGAATTTATGAACGCGACGAACAACAGAATGGCTGCTGCCGCGCTGTGGTTACGGAGCAGACTGGTGTTGGCAACCATGGGCTTGATGTTGGCGCCGACTGTGCCGCTGCTGGCCGCAGAGACCACAGCCGTGCCGGCTCACAAGGTTCGCATTGTGCTGGTCGGCGACTCCACCGTCACCGAGAAGTCCGGCTGGGGATTCGGCTTCGTGCAGTTCCTCAAGGACGACCTCGAGTGCCTGAACACGGCGATGGGCGGGCGCAGTTCCAAGAGTTTTCGCGACGAGGGCCGCTGGACTAATGCGCTGGCGTTGAAGGGTGACTACTACCTCATTCAATTCGGCCACAACAATGAGCCGGGCAAACCGGGCCGCTCCACGGACATGACCACGTTTGTCCAAGACATGAAGAATTATGTGGACGAAGCGCGGGCCGTCGGGGCGAAGCCAATCCTCATCACGCCGCTCACACGCCGCCAATGGGACAAATCGGCCAACGGCAAAATCAAATCCAGCCTCATGCCCTACGCGGAGGAGGTGAAAAGGATTGGTGTGGAGAAACACGTCCCGGTCCTCGACCTGCACGCGCGCAGCCTCGTTTTGTGCGAGCAACTCGGGCGCGAGGAGTGCCTGAAATTCAGCCCGGTAAAGGTCGTGGAAGGCACCAACTCGGTGGACAACACGCATCTCAATGCGCGGGGAAGCGTCATGTTTGCGCGGCTGGTGGTGGACGAATTGCGCAAGGCGGTGCCGGAGCTGGCGACGGGTCTGCGGACGGAGCCGGTGAAAACCAAACCCGTGCAGCCGGAAGCAAACTCAGGCAACGTAGAATTACGCGCTGCGCTTGCCAAGGAGAAGGGCGGTGCGGAGGAAGCCGGTTTCAAGGAACGGAACGCCGACGCACCTTAGTATGCGCGGAGGTGATGGCGCGCAGCTTTCCTGCCAGGAGCCAGCCGGTTCAATATGCCGGAAGATATAGCCGCAGCTATAGCCAATGCACGATTGTTCGCAAGGCTATCGGGAGTTAGTGTGGTTCTATGAACTCCAATGCACTTTGTCATCATTTGTCGTTCCGGGTGGTTTCGTTCAGCCGTCTGTGCGGTTTGGTCTGCTTGGTGGTGGTCTCGATGTTTGCGACTCCTTCGGCACGGGCGGCAACCAACGTCTGGAGCGGTGCCAGCCTGACCGATACGAACTGGTCCACGGGCGGGAATTGGTCCTCGCTCGCCGCGCCCGGAGCAGCGGATGACGTCCAATTCCTGGATGCGGGTTCGAGCATGTCCGCCGGGTCGCCAAACAACTCGGTAGATGCTTCCTTTGCCGGGACAATCCGGTCTTTGCGTTACGCCAATCAAAATGGATTTCACACCACCGTCGTTGCTAATGGAAAGACGCTGAACATCACTGGCGCCGGCAGCTTGACCGCAGGAACACTCGCGGATGTGCCGGCGGGCATCACGATGCGGGCGAACGTAACGGGTATTGGAGCGACGCTGAATGTGAACAATCCAGCGGGCAATTTCGTTGTGCAGCAAAGCGCATCGGGTTCGGGCAATCCGAACGCCACCCTGGACATGTCCGGTTTGGATGCCTTTAGCGCAAATGTGAACCGTATTGGCATCGGCACGAGTTCAATCAAAATTTCTTCCGGAGCCCTGCTTGACCGGCTTACAGGAACGGTTTGGCTGGCCAAGACGAACATTATCGCGGCAGCTTATTCCGATACGCTGCAGGCTTACCTTGCCGCAGGGGCCAACAACTCCCTGGAGATCGCCAAAAACACGGGAAATCATGGGGGAACCTGTTACCTCTATCTGGGCGAGGTGAACGTGATGTATCTCGACAGTCTCGGCATTGGCCGGGATAAATCCGCTGGCTGGATGGGATTCAATCCGTCGTTTACCAACAGCAATCCAACGCTCGTTCTCCTTGGAATAAATGGCAGTTCAAGCCGCGTCAAATGGTGGGGTATCGGCGATGTGGAAGGTGGATCGAGCGGCGCTTCCTCTTTTGGCACCTGTGATTTCGGCATCGGGACCATTGACGCATTCGTGGACACGATCAGTTTGGCGCGTGACGGCAACAGTGGTCACACCGCATCTACGCCGTCGACGGGCACCCTGATTTTTTTATCCGGTTCCATTGACGCAAACACCCTCATCGTCGGAAACCAGTCGCTGGGCTTGATTACAGACACCACGGGCAATCTCGGCACTATAAATGTCGGCAGCAACGCGACGCTGATCGTCAACAGCAATCTCGTGCTTGGCTACACCACGCAGAACAGCGTCGCGGCCACCAACACCGGCGGCACAATTACTGTCAACACCGGAACTCTTCGAGCAAATATGATCACCGTCGGCACCAACAGCGCCAACAATACCATCACGGTGAACGGCGGAACGCTGACCGTTTCCAACACGGTTGCCTCGCCCGCCAAAGGATTGACCACTTTGAGTCTGACGGCTTCAACCTTGGAACTGAACGTGACCGGCTTAACGAATATTTTTGCATCCAGTCTGGTTACTGGCGGAGTGACGAACGTGCTCAAGCTTCATCTCGCGGCGTTCACCTCCTTCCCGACGCAGCTCACGTTGATCAAGTATTCCGGTTCCATTGCCGGTGCGGGCTACAACTTCGGATTCGGCGCTTATACGCCGCCCGATTCCGCGCCCGGCGCATATCTTTCCAACAATGTGGCCAATCATTCGGTGGACCTCGTGTTGCCGAGCGGGCCGCGGCCGGTGATTGTCAGTCAACCTACGGGCCGGCTGGTGAGTGTGGGAGACAATGTTTCCTTCACGGTTAGTATCAGCAGTGCCAGCGCCACGCCGCTGAATTATCAGTGGCGCAAAAACGGAACGCCCGTCGCGGATGGTTCCACCGGCAATGGTTCGACTTATTCGGGCACCGCCGCCGCGACACTGGCCGTGAACAACGCGCAAATCGCCGACGGCGCAAACTATTCGGTCGTCATCACTAATGTTTACGGTGCAGCCACCAGTTCTCCGGCTTTGTTGACCGTGACCACCGGCAATGTTCCTCCGTATCTTGTCGGGCCGACCAACCTCACCGTGATTCAAGGCAGCAACGCCACATTCTCGGCGACGGTATCGGGTTTTCCAGTGCCGTCAATTCAATGGAAGAAAAATGGAGTTATTATCACTGGAGCCAACTCAGCGTCGTTCACCATCACCAACGCACAATACCCCGCCGATCAGGCGACCTACACCATCACCGCCACAAACATTGCCGGCGCGGCCACGAACAGCGCTTTTCTGACAGTCATTGCGCCGCCTGCAATCACCTCACAACCTCAAAGCCTCACCGTTGTTCATGGTCAGTCGGCGTCATTTTCCGTCAGCGCAGCCAGTCAAACACCGATGACCTATCAATGGTGGAAGGATGGCGGTCCGGTGGCGAATGCAACGAATGACACGCTTGAGTTTGCTCGCGCCTATCCTTCGGACGCCGGCACCTATGCCGTTGTCGTGGCCAACGTGGCGGGATCGGTCGTGAGTTCGAATGCCACGCTCACCGTGAATCCCGCGGCCACCAGCACGTTGCCCGGAGCGCAGGACTATTTTGTTAATCCAAGTTGTTCCAGCGCCTATGCGACCATCCAGGCGGCGCATGACGCTATCACGGGACAGTCGGCAACGAATCGTGCAAACATTTACGTCGCCCCGGGCGTTTATATGGAGTTGGTTGACATCACCAAACCGTATGTTTCGGTGATCGGTCTGGGAGAGTCGCCAACCAATGTATTCATCACGTTCGATCTCGTGCAGTTTTGGTATGCCACGTTCCGGGTTGAATCCACCGCCGTCGGATTCATGGCCCGCAATGTGACCTTCGACAATTCATTTCCCGATCAAAACCGAATCCAGACGCTCGCCGTGCAATCACGCGCAGACCAGGTGATTTATGACCACTGCCATTTCCTGAGTTATCAGGACACGTTGCTGACCGAGCTGGGCCGGCAATATTTTTATAATTGTTTCATCAGCGGCGACACCGATTTCATTTACGGCGATGCCATAGATGTATTTGATCATTGCACGATCGAGAGCACGGACCGCGGTTACATCACGGCGGTGGATACGCCCAAAACCCAGGCGCACGGCGCGGTATTCCTCGATTGCAAATTAGTCGCCGGCACAGATCGCAATCCATTCGATGATGGAAGCACCGCTGCGAACAACTCGGTAGCTCTGGGCCGTCCCTGGCACTGGACCGACACAAACAACGTGAAATCGAGCGCCATCTTTATCCGCACAAAGATGGGGACGCACATTCGGACCGATGGTTGGGATCGGTGGGATGGAACCGGCGATCCGAACTGGCCCAACGGCAACCCGTTCCCAGACGAGGTGTCACGCTACTCCGAGTTCGGCAGCATGGACTTGAACGGCACGCTGCTTCCGGTGGATGGCAACGGCGTCCCGATTGGCCGTGCGTCATGGGCTGATCCCATGACGGCGGCACAGGCGGCGAATTACACCATTGCCAATATCTTTGGTGGAGCGAGCACGATTGCGCTTTGGAATACTCCGGGGTCACAACCGGAGGGAACCGGCCAGACCTACGTTGACACCCGCGCCGTTTGGAATCCGTTGGAGCAACTGGCCTTGCTTCCCGTTCCGGCATGGCGACCGTTGTTCAACAGCATCACCCGGCTTGGCGACGGCAGTATGCAGCTATCCCTGAGCGGCGTGCGTTGTTACGATTATCGGCTCTGGGCCAGCACTAATGCGGCGAGCAGTCCAGTGACGGAGAGCTGGACTTTGTTGAGCAACGGGACGTTTGAGGAAACGCCCACCGTGTTCACCGACGCATCGGCTGCGAACATGTCTCGACGCTTCTATATCATCACCATGCCGTGATCGGCGCGTGGGCGCGGGGTTATTTGCGGACGGCAATGGCGCCGCAAAGCAGCTTGGAGCGGTGGGCGCGATGTTCTATGGTTGGCCTGAGCTATGTGGATCAAAAGCCCATCCATTGCCTTTGCTTTGCTGGCGGCGCATCTGCTGGTGTGCGGGGCTGAACCGGGCGCATCCACTGCCGCTTCTCCCGCTCCCGTCGTGCCGCCGATCACGAATGCCGCCGGCTTTTTTAAGCTGTCCGCGCAGGAGGCGAATCGCGCTTATCCGGTGAGCCTGGTTGGTGTGGTCACGCTGGTGGATCGCGAGCGCAATTTGCTCGTGTTGCAAGACGCTTCGGGCGCGCTGCCGTTGGAGTTTCCGCTCACGAACATTTCCGTGCGCGCCGGTGACCGCGTGATCGTCACGGGGGCGAGCGGCATTCCGAGCGTCACGGCCTTTCCCGAGTTTCCCTGTCACCCGCATGAACGCGAACTTCGCGATTCGTTCGAGATGGAGACGAACAAGGGCGTTTATTCGCTGGCACGCCTGCGCGGATTTTTGCGCCCTCCCAAGGACGGCTTTTACACCTTCTGGCTCGCCAGCAAGGCGTCGTCGGAATTGTGGCTCAGCACCAACGCCGATCCCGGGCAGGCGGTGCGGATTGCAAGCGTGCCAATGGGTAGGGGCACCACGCCGCGCCAGTGGAAGCGGCACCCGTCGCAGACTTCCCCGCAAATTTTCCTGCGCGCCGGCTCGGCGTGCTACATCGAAGCCGTGCGCGAGCAACGCGGCGGGCGGGATGACAACCTCGCCGTAGCCTGGCAGGGGCCGGGCCTGCCGCAGTCGGTCATTGCAGGCGAATATCTTTCTCCGTGGGTGGATCGGGATGGCGCGACCTCCGGCGTGGGCGGCGGTCACACGAACGGGATTCTCCAGGAACTGTGGGCGGATTATTTCGTCGGCGCGGTTGAACCGTTGACCCTGCGCGGTCCGCTCAACTCTCCCGTGACGGTCAAAGCGCCGCGTCTCGAAACGGTCGGCGGCGGTGTTTATCCCGAGCCGATGCACCTCCGTCCGGGGAACGTGCTGACGCGCGAAGATCAACTCCGCTGGGCGGAGATTGAGGGCATCGTAGTGTTCGTGGGGCGCGACGGCGACGTGCTGATGATGGACCTCGCGGAAGGTCCGAAGCAGACGCGTGTGCGTGTTTCCGGCTGGCGGCAGGCGGATTTGCCGCGGTGGGAGAATGCGCGTGTGCGGGTGCGCGGTGTGTGTGAACCCGCGCTCGACATGGAGGGGAACGTGATAGCCGGAACGCTCTGGGCGTCGTCGCCGACGGAGGTCGCCGAGT
The DNA here is from genome assembly GCA_004297495.1 of Verrucomicrobiota bacterium. Classification (GTDB taxonomy): domain Bacteria; phylum Verrucomicrobiota; class Verrucomicrobiia; order Limisphaerales; family JADLHS01; genus SCTL01. The sequence continues at coordinate 2,018 of SCTL01000776.1, read as the reverse complement.
TGAGCGCCACCGTCGAGGAATGGGCCGGGCTGAAACGGACGCCGATCAGCCAGTTGTCGCCAACCAATCCTGATCTCGCGTGGAACCGGCGAATCCGGGTGCGCGGCGCGGTGACGCGGCGCGACGATGGCGCATTGCTTATCCAGGGGCAGGCGAGTTTCTGGGCCTACCTTTCGCGCGACGGGACGAATTGGGAGCAAGTGGCGCCGCCGGTGGAAATCGAAATGGGCGGCAGACCGTTGGTGGGACTCGTCGCGACGTCGATGAGTCGCGAGACGCTGGCGCGCGCGGTGTTCGATCATGTGAAAGGTCTCAGCGGCGTGGACAAGCAGGCGGACGTGCATGAGGCCACGCCGTCGGGCAGCACGACCTTCGTAGATTCGCTCTACGCCATCGAGGGTGGCGGACTCGGTATCGCGTCGGCTTTCGACGAGTTTTATTTTGCGCATCAGCCGTTGGGCGGCAGTGCCGAAATTGTGGCGCACCTGCAGAGCTTGACGGCGGACAGCCCGCGCGCGCATGCGGGTATCATGGTCCGCGAGAATCTGGTAGGCGCCTCCCGGTGTGTGGCGCTCACCGTGACGCCCGGGCGCGGCGCCTTGTTGCAAGTGCGCCGGAAGGAAGGCGCGCGCGGCGAAACGGTGGAACTCGCGGGCTATGCGGCACCGTGCTGGCTGAAACTCACACGGCGCGAATTCGCGCTAGTGGCGCAACCGCAGGACGGCATGCCGGTGCGGACCGGGCTGGAGGTGGACATCACTGGCTTGCTGGCATGGGAAGCGGGCCAGCCGATGTTGCGTGAGGCGCGCTGTCTTGATCCGGTGCCGCCACCATCAGCGCGAGGCAGTGTCGTGCCGGTAACGGACAGCGCGGCGGGCGGCGTTTCCGTGACTCCAATCGGCGAACTAATTCCGCAGGAGGGCATGGGATTAAGAGATGGCACGGGCATCGCGACGGTGCGGGGTGTGGTGATTTTCTTCGATTTCTTCGGCAAAGCGAATCAGCTCTGCATTCAGGACGAATCCGGCGCCGCGTTTGTGCGGTTGAGCGGCCGTTTCACCCGCCGTCCGTTGCGCGTCGGGCAACGGGTTGAGGTCGAGATCAAGAGTGTGAACGGAAAATGGCCGGTGCCGTTCGAGCCGGGGCGGATCAATGTGCTGGGCTGGGGACAACTGCCGGAACCGGTGGTGCATCCGGCCGAATATTCGTTGCCGTTGCGGGGCGAGGGACGCTGGGTGGAACTGGACGGCATGGTCCGCTCCGCCACGCCGGATGGCACGTTGACGGTGATGGGCAAGGACGGGGCGCTGCCGGTGTGGATCGGCGGGCTGCCGAAAAATTCAGGCGGCAGCTACGTGGACTCACGCGTGCGCGTGCGCGGAACACTTTTGCGGACAGAGGCTCGTTCGCCGGTGTTGCTCGCGGCGTCGCCCGGATTTGTTCAGGTCATCGAGCCGCCGCCGGAGGAGCCGTTCGTCATCCCCGCCATTCCCATCGCCGAATTGAGGAAGATGAATCCCAGCCCGGCGCTGACGCACCGGCTCAAGGTCAGTGGCGTGGTGACTTACAAGGAGGATGCGTTGGTGTTGGTGCAGGACGATACCGGTGGCGTGCGGGTGCAGACCATTCAACCTGCGCCGGTCAACGTGGGCGAGCGCATCGAAGCGGCGGGTTTCCCGGAGACGGGCAGCGGTTCGCTCAAGCTGATCGAAACGCTGGCCCGAAAAACCGGGGCACACGCGGAGGCCAAAGCCGCGCAGTGTTCCGTCGAGGAGTTGCTCGACGGCGATTTTGATGCCGCCCTCGTGCGGGTGCAGGCGCTGCTGCAGGAGCGGCGGACGCGCGGGCAAAAACAGCTTCTGGAATTGCAGTCCGGCCAGCGGATGTTTCAGGCCGTGCTCGCGAAGGGTGACGGCGAACTGCCCGATTTTCCGTCCGGAAGCGTGGTGAGTTTGACCGGTGTCTGCTGGGCGGAACGGCTCGGCGGGACAGGGGGAGCGGACGGCGGACGGTCGCGG
>SCTL01000775.1 GCA_004297495.1 Verrucomicrobiota bacterium | reverse complement strand
CGACGGCGTTCTTCAGCGATGGCACTTCATCAACTGTGACTTCAAGCACAAGCTGGAGTGAGAATTCCAGCGTAACGACCATTTCATCTTCCGGCTTGTTGAGCGCCGGGAGTGTGAGCGGCGATACAGCGGTGACAGTTTCAGCTAGTTACTCGCTCAATGGAATCACGAAGTCCACAAGTGCAAACGTCACAGTGGTCAATGCGGGGTCGGGTGGGGGCACAACAACAATTCATCCGTTGGTCAATGGAACATTTGAAAGTGGATCGAGTCCGTGGGCACCGAGCGGTTACGCGGACATTGTTGCGTTGTCGTATCCGCACCTCGGTAGCTGGTACGCCTATTTGTGCAACGCAAATAGTGCGGATGGCGCGTTCGGGCAACTTTTCGCCGTTCCCGCCGGAACGACAGCAGCAACAATTCAGTTTTACCTGAATGTGGTTTCATCGGAAACGTCAACCACCACTGAATTTGACACTATGAATGTCGATCTGGGCACGGCAAATGAACAATACGTTGGCCGGATTGCCCATTTCTCTAACCTCGACAAAGGAGGAAATGTAAACGGCAGCTACGTCCTAAAAAGCTACACCATTACTTCGCTCGTTACTCCATACGCAGGTCAGAGCTTGTTTTTAACTTTCGGCGGACACACCGATACAACCTTAAGCACTATTTTCCGAATTGATGACGTTGACATCACGCTAACAGTAAACAATCCAGTTTCGCTAACGGGCTTGAGCATTCGCGGGCCTTCGTCCATTCCTGAAGGTCGGGGTGACGCGTTCTGGGCTGACGCCATTTTGAGCGACGGAACAACGCAGACAATCAGCCCGAATAGCTGGAGCGAAAATTCATCGGTGACGACGATCAGTTCCGACGGCTTCTTGGTCGCTGGATCAGTGAGTTCGGACACGCCTGTCACAGTGACCGCCTCTTACACTTTCAACGGCGTCACCCAGCAGGCAACGAAGAGCGTAACAATCGTTGACACCAACGCGACGCACACATTGAGTTCACTGGCCATAAGCGGGCCGAGTTCCATGAACGAGAATAGTTCCGGCCAGTTTACAGCAACGGCAATTTTCACCGACGGCACTTCGCAATCAGTCACGCCAAGCTGGTCTGAAAATTCTACCGCGACGATTATTTCCAGCGGAGGGCTGCTCACCGCAGGCGAAGTGAGCAGCGATACGACAGTGACGGTTTCGGCGAGCTACACAACTGGCGGTGTCACGCGGAACGCGAGTCAGGACGTGCTCATCATCAATACGCCCACTACACCAACGCTTACATCTCTCGCCATCAGCGGCGCAAGCTCGCTGAACGAAAACAGCACGTCGCAATACTCGGCAACGGCTTCGTTCAGTGACGGCTCATCGCAAACCGTGATTCCGACGTGGAGTGAGGATTCGGCAGCGACAACGATTTCCAGCTTTGGATTACTCAGCGCGGGAGAAGTCACGAATGATACGTCGGTGACCGTTTCGGCCAGCTACACGATAGGCGGTATCACGCGAAACGTCAGCCAGGGTGTTCTAATAATGAACACAGGGCCAACACTGACGTATCTGAGCATCGATGGCCCAAGCGTGGTGAGCGAAAACAGCACGGCTCAATACTCGGCTACGGCTTCGTTCAGCGACGGTTCGTCGCAGATCGTAAACCCGACATGGAGTGAGGATTCTACAGCAACAAGCATCTCGACTTTCGGTCTCCTAAGTGCAGGAGTGGTTGCAAGCAATATCCCTGTGATGATTTCAGCGAGTTACACTTTAGGTGGCGTCACACGAAATGTTCAGAAAATCATGATGGTTGTGCATGGCGGAATTGGTGCACGTCCCGGAAGTTCGGTTGGTTACGACCAACTCCATGCTTCGTTGGGTGGAACCAATGATTTTGAATTCTTGTTCGACGGGGTAATCGAGGGCAGCGATGGACGATTGTACGGTGGTGGCGTCAATGGCGGCGGTTCCGATGACGGCGGAATGATCTTTGCCATGAACAAAGATGGCTCTGCTTTTAGATTGCTCCACGCTTTTATGATTTCCACAAACGACGGTTTGTCGCCGTGGGGCGGCGTGGTCGAGGCGAGCGATGGGAAACTCTATGGGGCCACGCGTGCAGGTGGCAAGAAAGGCAACGGCACCATTTTCCGCCTCAATACCGACGGCTCAAATTTCACGTTAATTTACAGTTTCGACACGAATCTTAACAACGGCGCGTTTCCGTTGAACAGCGTCATCGAGGCAAGCGATGGAAAACTTTATGGTCGTACCTGCTCGGGCGGCACCAGCAACGCCAACGCCATCTTTCGCCTGAACAAGGACGGCTCGAATTACGAACTGTTGCACAGCTTCTCCGTTAACTTGCTTTATGGTGGTGATGCATTTTCTGGTCTGACTGAAGGCAACGACGGCAAACTTTATGGCACTACGTTTTACGAGGGCGCAATCGGACGCGGGTCTGTATTCCGAATGAACAAGGACGGGTCCAGCTTTGAGACGTTGCACAGTTTCCTCGACAACGCGACGGATGGCGGTTTTCCCTTCGGTCCGGTTTACGAGTCCAGCGACGGTATATTCTATGGCAGCACCTCCGAGGGCGGCCCGGCGGACGAAGGAACAGTTTTCCGGATAAGCCGCAACGGCAGCGGCTACCAGGTGTTACAAACTTTCAACTCGATGAACGGACTGGGTTATCTGCCCGTCGCGCCTCCAATCGAGGGTCCGGGTGGCTTGCTCTACGGCACGACTTATTTCAGCGGTGCGAAGCAAACTGGCATGATCTATCAAATGCGGAAGGACGGCGGTGACTTCCGGTTTCTCTACGAGTTCCAAGACAACAACATGGACGGCAACGAACCGAACGGACCTTTGCTTCATGCCACGGATGGCGCTCTCTACGGTACAACCTTCAGCGGCAGCGGGCCTGTTTATGGCAGCGTCTTTCGCATCAAACCGGTAGTTCTGCGAGGCCAAGAAGACCTCAACCGCTTCATTTTGCACACTGACGGGTTCGTGAGTCATCGGTATGCCATCGAAGCGTCAGAGTTAACTCCTCCTTCTTGGGTTCAGGTCACTGCCACAACAAACATGACAGGGACGGTGGATTGGTTTGATTCTACCACGAATAAGGACCACCGGTTTTATCGAGTGCGTGTCCTAAATCCATGAGATGTGAAACGGCCCAGCCCGTACGTACGAATTTGGGGCCGGTCCAAGTGCCGGTGGAGGAAAAGCCGCCCAACAGTGGTGCTCCCACTTCCTCTACGAAGCCCTCATTGACGTTCACCGTCCCGACCTCCATCTGGACGCAACGTGAACTCCGCCCGCTACTTCATGCGCCGGGAGGATTACCAGCCGCCCACCCGCCGGCGGACAGTCCCTTTCGCAACTTCATCGTGCGCTGCCTGAAATGCGATTCGTATTTGCTCCGCATCGCCAGCGCCTACGACAAAGAATCCGGCCAGCACCGCGCGCGGCGGATTTGCACCAAATGCGGCCAAACCGAGGAACTCCTGTAATAAATAACCGCTTTCCGCTTTCAGCTTTTCAGAATTTGTTCTCTCTATCCCCATGTCTGCTCATCGTCGGCATTACGGTCTCTGCAATGCGCGCCGCGCTTGAAACATTTTCCCGTTCTCGGTGTCTGGTTAAGCAAGCACCTGTCGCTGGCGGAGGAATCTGGCCTCCACGTGCCACGCTCTTTGACGATTTCGGTGCGGATCGGTGGTTCAGGTCCGCGCCATGACACGAGAACAAACCTGCCTTGAACCGATCG
>SCTL01000774.1 GCA_004297495.1 Verrucomicrobiota bacterium | reverse complement strand
GGGACGATAAAGACAAGACGCACGTCCTGTTCTGCCCGACGCAGAAATGGCATCGGCAATCCAACTCGCAGCTTTTGCCGGGCATGGGTGCGAATATCCTCATCGGATACTTTTACCTGCCGTACCGCGATCCCAACGCGACACTGAATACTTCGGTCGGTTTCAATTACAACATCAGCGGAATCTCGGGCTGGATTTTGAAAAAGAAACTCGCGGAAGAATTTCATGCCGCCCCGATCGCCATGGACATGAAGCAGGCGACCGGCAGCGTTGCGCCGCCGGGCGACAATCCTAACGTCACTTCGTGGTTTACCGGCTCCGTGCCATTTGCGAGCCACATTCAGCGGAGCGGTGAACCTTTTGGCAGCAATTTCCTTTTTGAAGATGGTCACGTGAATTGGATCAAATCAAAAGACATCGGCGTCGGCGCGACGGACCCGTCGTGGCTGATGTTTTACAAGATTCAGTTGCCGTGAAGAATCAGCGCGCAATTCAGCGGATGCCCGGTTGCAGTCAACAAGCGCAGGTCCCGTCGGGATTCACGTTGATCGAACTGCTCGTGGTCATTGCCATCATCGCGATCCTCGCCGCAATGTTGCTGCCGGCTCTGAGTCAGGCGAAAGAACGAGGACGGCGCACGGTGTGCAAGAACAACCTCCGCCAGCTTTGCACCTGCGTCACCATGTATGCCGACGACAATCACGACACGCCATTCGAGACCGTCGTTAACGTGACGGTCCCGACCCGGGTAGTCCCGTCGGTCATTAACCTCTATCGGTCGCAAGGCGCGCTCCAGTTCAATCTGGAGGCGATGAGCGATCATCTCCCCGGCTCACGCGTGCCGACGGACTTGAACAATCTCTACCTGTCGAAAGTCTGGTGGTGTCCCAGCACGGTTCAATTGGACGAAACCACCTATCGGCAACAAGCCCGGACTTACAGCTACGTTTCAACTTCGTATTCCTATTTCGGGCGGTCAGACCTTTGGTCGCCGGACGCGGCGAATCATCCCGAGGAACTCACCGGAAACCGGTTGGTCGGAAATCGTCTGCTCATGAGCGATCTGATTTTCAACTGGCACGTGGACAAGCGGTGGTATTACAACCACGGAAAGTATCCGGGGACAACGCTGGGAATTGGCGGAGACCCGTCGCCTTCGGGACTCGTGGGTCTGAACCAGATTTACGGCGACGCGCACATCGAATGGAAGTCCGCTAGGAAGCTGGACGCAGCCAACCTGAACATCAATAGCCTGACTCAAGGCTTGGTTCGCAGCGGTTTTGACAGCACAAGCTTCTACTAAGTTTATGATTTTTTCTCAGTCGCGTATGTTCCGAGTGGTTGGCCAGATTGCCGTCGAAGGTTTTGAGGAAGCAAGAGCTTCGTGGCGGCGCACCATTTGACAGTAATTCCCTCTTTGAAAATGGCCGCGTTTCATGCTATGGGTCGCGAGCGCATCGTTAATGGCGCGACGGATCCGTCGTGGTTGATGTTCTACAAAATTCAATTGCCGTGAAAAATCATCGCGCAAACCGGCAGACGACCAGTGGCGGATCGCCATCGCGACTCCAGCCAGGCTTCACGTTGATTGAACTGCTCGTGGTCATCGCCATCATCGCCATTCTCGCCGCATTGTTGCTTCCAGCTCTCAGTCAGGCGCGCGAGCGCGGGCGCCGCACCGTCTGCAAGAACAACCTCAGACAACTTTGTTTCTGCGTCACCATGTACGCTGATGACAATCGCGGTGTTCCGTGGGAGTCAGTGGTGTCGGTTACGACTCACTCGGGGATGGTTCCGTCGGCCATTAATATTTACCGCGCCACGGGTCCGCTTGAGTATAACTTGGAAGCGATGAGCGAATATCTGCCCGGACAGCGGGTCCCGGCGAATCTCAACGATCTCTACTTTTTGAAAGTTTGGTGGTGTCCCAGCACCGTCCAACTCAGCGAAACCACTTACCGCGGACAGGCTCAGCAGTTCAAATATGTCTCGACCTCCTACACTTATTTTGGGCGGTCGGAACTCTGGGTGCCGGGCATCGCGAATCATCCCGAGGATCTAACCGCGAACCGGCTGACGGCTGACCGACTTCTGATGAGCGACGTCATCTTCTTTTGGACGCCGGACAAGCACTGGTACTACAACCATGGCAAGCAACCCGGCACGACGCTTGGAACTGGGGGTGACTCCAGTCCCTCGGGGATGGCTGGCGTGAACCAGATTTACGGAGATTCGCACATCGAATGGAAGAGCGGCAAGAAACTCGATGCCGCCAATTTGAGCCCGACGAGCACTACACAGCCGTTGGTCAAAGGTGATTTCGGAGATGTGACGTTTTACTAAATCCAATCAGACTGAACCCAGGTACGGGGAGAACAAAAATGCAAATAACTTCAAATGCGAATCGCCGTGCGTTGATCTTCGCGTCGGCATTTTTTTTTGCCGCAGCCAAACTTGCTCTTGCCGGTTGCGTTCCGACATCGTCAGGCTTGGTGAGTTGGTGGCGGGCCGAAGGAAATGCGGTTGACGCAGTTGGCGGTAATCACGGCTCGTTGGAGGGCAACACGACTTACGGTGTTGGGCAGGTTGGAAGTGCGTTTGTTTTTGACGGCGATCTTGACGCTGTGTCGGTGGGCAGCGGGGCAAATCTTCAATTGCAGGATTTCACAATTGAAACCTGGATCAAACGCGCCAGCGCATCAATCGTATCGTTTGCTGCCGGTGGGAACGGGACCATTTTCGCCAATGGAGACAACGCTGAGGGCTACAATTTTTATGTTCAGAGCGATAATGTGCTGGCGCTTGGCAAATCAGGCGTCAATGTGGTGACGTCAGCCGCGACGTTGACCGGCACGAACTGGCATCACGTGGCGGTGACCAAAAATGGAACGAGCGTAGTGTTTTATCTGGACGGAGTTGGATACACCACGTCGCCGTACAACTCCGGTGGCTATACTTTCACAGCGCCGATATAGGCTGGCGCTGT
>SCTL01000773.1 GCA_004297495.1 Verrucomicrobiota bacterium | reverse complement strand
GGGCAATCGTGGTCGGGCAACGGCCAGTCCTCGGGACAGAAACTGCTCGGCGATTTTCAAGTGAACGACGTGGCGCACATCGTCATCAAGCGCGGCGCGGAGGAAATCAATCTGGCCAAAATCGGCGAGTTCTGGCGCGTGAAGGAGCGCGGCGATTATCCAGCGAACTTTTCCGAGATCGTTTCGTTGCTGACCAAGTTGAAGGATTTGAAAGTGGTGCAAACCGAGCAAGTCGGGGCGTCACAGCTCAAGCGGTTTGAACTTGAAGCTCCGGGGCAGGGCAGCAACACGGCGACGCTCGTCGAGTTCCGCGACGCGAGTGGCAAGGCCATCAAGTCTCTCCTGCTTGGAAAGAAACACATGCAGAAATCCAATCGCGCCTCGCAGTTCGGGGACGTGGACGAGGGCGGTTGGCCGGATGGGCGTTACGTGATGGTGGACGCGAAGTCCGGCAACGTGGCTCTGATCTCGAACGGGTTGAACGACATCGAGCCGAAGGCCGAGCATTGGCTGAACAAGGATTTTTTCAAGATTGAGAAAGCGCGTTCGCTGGCGGTGACTTTTCCCGAGGCGACAAACTCGTGGCAACTTACGCGCGAGAGCGAGGCGGCGGAATGGAAATTGACCGACGCCAAGCCGGCGGAAAAACTCGACGCGGGAAAAATTTCCGCGATGGCGAACCCGCTTTCCTCGCCAACGATCAACGACGTAAGCGTGGGCTTGAGCGCGGCACAGACGGGTTTGGACAAGCCGACGACCGTCAAGATCGGCACGACTGATGGGTTTGATTACACCGTGAACGTCGGCGGGAAAACCAACGATGATTATTTTCTCAGCGTGGCGGTAACTGCGAATCTGCCGAAAGAACGAACGCCCGGTAAAGACGAGAAGCCGGAGGACAAGACGAAGTTGGACAAGGAATTTGCCGACAACTTGAAGAAGCTTGAAGAAAAGCTCGCGGCAGAAAAATTTTTTGAGAAATGGACATTCCTGGTTTCGAGTTGGACGGTTGATCCGTTCCTGAAAAAGCGCGGCGAGTTGCTGGAGGAAAACAAGCCCGAGGCCGCAGCCAACGCGGCGAAGCCCGAGGAGAAACCCGTCGAGTCGAAGCCAGAGTCAAACTGATCGGAGCGCGGACGCCTCGTCCGCGCGAAGGTGGAAGTCGGATCGCGCGGACGAGGCGTCCGCGCTCCTTTTCTTGCTTGCTTCAACCCGGCGCGTCAACTTTCCTGCACGCATTCGCGCATGAATCCCCTCGCCATCGAATCACACGTCGTTCGAGTGCTCATCCAATGGATGGTCATTATCGCGGCGGCATGGATTTTTGGGAGACTGGCCAAACGCATCCGCCAGCCGCTCTCCGTGGGGGAAATCCTCGCCGGCATCGTGCTCGGGCCTTCGGTGCTCGGATTGATCTGGCCGGCGGAGTGGCCGGCGCTGTTTCCGAAGGAGACTCAGCAATCACTCCAGTTGCTTGGCAAGCTCGGCATTCTGCTGTTGCTGTTTCAGGTCGGAATGGAATTCGACTATGGCCATTTGCGCGCTCGCTCACGCACCGTCACGGCGGTTTCGCTGGCGGGAATCATCGCCCCGTTTCTTTGCGGCCTGGCGCTCGGGCCGTGGTTGCATCGCGAGTTTGCGCCGGATTTGCCGCAATTCGGCTTTCAACTTTTTCTCTGCATCGCGCTTTCGATTTCCGCGCTACCGATCATGGGAAGAATTCTTTTGGAAATGAAACTGGAGCGCACGGCCATCGGCGCGATGGCGATCAGCGCGGCGGCGATTGATGACGTGATCGGCTGGGTGCTGCTGGCGGTGGCCACGGCGCTGGTCACCTCGGGCTTTCAAGGCTGGGCGCTGGCCGGGCAGGTGGCGGGCGTGCTGGGTTTTTTTCTGTGTTTGCAAAAGATCATCGGCCCGCTCATCCGGCGCGCGTGGCGCAGTAAATTTGGGCGGCGCGAAGATGGCGGAATGTCCGCTTCTTTCCTCGCGC
>SCTL01000772.1 GCA_004297495.1 Verrucomicrobiota bacterium | reverse complement strand
GGCTGTGGAGCAGTTCGCGATTGGCGAGTTCGAGTTCGCGCGTGCGTTCGATGACTTGCCGCTCCACGTCGGCGTAACTGAGTTGAAGTTTGCGCTGGCGATTGAACGCGAGGCCCGCGAAAAAAATCGCGACGATGAGCGCGCCGCTCAGCACGACAACCAACCGCGTCTCGCGATACCATGGGGCGAGGACGGTGAACTCCAGTTTGGCGGGCTTGGGATCAATGTTCGCGTTGCGATCCATCGCGCGGACTTGGAAATAATGTTTGCCCAGCGAGAGATCGTTGAAAACAGCTTCAGTTACCGGCTGAAACGCCGACCACTCGCGCTCGTCGAGCCGGTAGGAAAACAGAATACGCTCGGGCGTCGTCACGTTCCATTTGTCACGTCCGGTGAACGAGAGTCTCACGGCTGAACCTTCGCGGACGGTTTGGCGGCCGTTGGCGATAGGGCGGATGAAAGTGCGCGGCGCATCATCGTCAGCCTCGGGTTGAAACACGCTCGCGCCGTTGGCCGTGATGGCGATGATCCGGCCCGAATCATCTTCACGCACAGCCGTGACAACCGCTGAGGGCAAACCATCCGCCGTGTCATTCTGCACCCACGCGCCGCGCACGCAGCGATGCAGGCCGGCGCGCGCGCCGACCCACAGCGTGCCGTCGCGCGCGCAACAAAGGGCGTTGATGTGATCGAAACCGCCGCGCAGCACGAGCCAGTCGCGGCCATCGAATTCCCAGACCTTGCTTGGCGTGGCGCAACAGATTCGTCCGTCCGGGGATTCGACGAACGCGACAATGTTTTCCGGGCCAATCTGATTGGTGGAAGTGAACACGCGCCACGAATCCTTATGTCGCCACGCGATGTCGCTCGCGCCGCCGAGCCAGAAATCGCCGTTGCGGGCAATGAGGGCGGCGCTCCAGTCGGTGTGTGCGCTGATCGCGGCGTCCGGCGTCCTTCCGTCCGGATTGGCGCGCGAGGTTTCGAGAATCTTTTTCAGATCAGCTCTTTGTCCGCCGGGCGGGACGTCTGACTCCACGGCGGATTGCCACAGCGGCGTGGTGCGGCGGAACAAGCCGTTCGCCGTCGCCACCCAGAGCGCGTTGTCCGCGTCCACGGCGGCGTCGAGAATTCTTTCGCGATTGAGTTCGGCGAGATCGGTGAGCGCGTCGCGGCGGAGTTGCAGTTCGACGGGGGTTGCGCCGGTTTGCGTCCAGGCATCGTCGGGCCGGAGATTGCGCAGCGGGCTGGAGCTTTTGAGACAGCCGCGTGTGCTGGAGAGAAACAGGCTGCCATCGCGCGCGGGCGTGAGCGCCAGGAATTCGCCGGACGATTCAGGATCGGCGAGCCGCAAGACTTCGAGCTGCGGGTGCGCGGGATTTTCCGCCGAGAATTGCAGCAGTCGGTCGGGCAGAAGAATCAGCACGCGATCATGGCGGACGGGCAGCAGCGCGGGCGCGTTCGTGTGTTCGGCGCGAAAGTGCGCGGCGATTTCCGGCACGGGCGTGAGTTGCCATTGGCCGTCGGTGAATTTCAGCAAGCCCTCGGATGAAACCGTCCAGAGCTGGCCGCCCGGGCTTTCGTAGATGCGATGGTGATTGTCCGGTGGCGCGGCAACGAGGTTGACTTCGTAACCGTCGAAAATGGAAACCGCGTTGGTGTCAGGATGCCGGACGAGTGCATTTCCGCCCGCGCCGATCGTGAGGGCGGAACAGGCGGTTTCCGCGAGGCCGTCGGCTCTTGTGAACTGCCGCCATTGGTTCGTGGGTTGCGCGAAAGCGGCGTGGACCAGCGTTGTGAACGCCGCAGCGGAGAGGAGGATTGCGCCGCGCAGAGCCATCTTGCCGGGATTATTCCCGGCGGCGGCGGTTGCGCAATCAAAAGCACAGGGTGTGCGCCGAGACGCACAGTGCGTCCGCCGGGCTGGCGGGGGTAGAATTCGCCATCAAATGACCCGGCTCGCGCCAGCGCAAAAAAGTTTCCGGACGAATTGCCCGCGCGGCTTCGCGTTCACGTTGATCGAATTACTGATCGTTGTGGCGATCATCGCGATTCTCGCCGCGCTGTTGTTGCCCGCGCTCGCTCGTGCCCGGGAGCGGGCGAAGACGGTCAGTTG
>SCTL01000771.1 GCA_004297495.1 Verrucomicrobiota bacterium | reverse complement strand
CCGGCATCCGCCAGGCCGTCACCACCATTGTCACCAGTACCGTGACCGCCGCAAAAAATCCCACGTCCACCACCTGCCGGCTCAGTTGCTCGACGGATTCGACGTCGCGCGTGAGCTTGGTCTGCATCGCGCCGGTGTCGGTGCGGTTGTGGTAGCTGATGGAAAGCATCTGCAACCGCCGCACGAGCGACGACCGCAGGCGCACCTCGACGTTGCGGATGCTGCGGCTCAAGAAGCTCACGTAGAAAGCCGCCGCCGGAATGTTTTGCAAAATGGAAATCGCACCAACGGCAACATTGATCCACAACGCGCGTAACCCGCCTTCACCGCGATGGGCGAGCACATCAATGATGTTTGCCGTGATGACCGGAAGAATCCAGACCGGGCTGGCCTTGAACAAATAACTGACCAGCGCGAGCGCGACCGAGCGGCGCTCCGGCCAGAAAAGCCGCGCCAGCGTGCGCCACGGACGCCGGCCATCGAACTGGATTTCCACGGAGTCGAGTTGCATCGCTTATCGCTTGTCGAAGACGCTCAAATCCCACTCGGCGCGCCAGGAAATTGTCGGCACGCCGTGTTGAAACTCAATCGGCAGCCAGACGTAGCGGCCATCAATCGCGTTCTGCTCACGCCAGCGGTCGGCCATGAAGATGTACGCGTCACGCTTCCCCTGCACTGGCAACACGAACGTGGACTGCGATTCAAACGTGTTCGCAATCTGCTCGCCCGGCCCGATGCACGGATTGCCGAGTTCCTCCCACTGGCCAAAAATGGAATCTGCCGCAAGCAATCGTGCCGCGTTGGGCGCCCAACCGGTGCAGTCCGACGTGAGCAGAAAATATTTTCCGCCGTGCTTCAGCATTGCGGGCGCTTCGTTGAATCGCCCCGGCAGAACGCGGATGAATTTCCCGGCGGGCTGGAGAAAATCGTCCGTGAGTTGCGAGATGTGCAACGTGCCGTTGCCCTCGGAGGCGTAGATGTGATACGCGCTGCCGTCGTTGTCCACGAACAGCGTCAGGTCACGCGCCATCTGGCCGCCCGCGAAATCGCGCCGAAACAGAAGCTGCTTCGGATACCACGGCCTCGGCGCGCCGGCCACATCCATGTCGCTGAGGCGCGCGAGTTCCGCCGCGCTCAACTCGCGTTTGTCCGCGTCCGGCACGTTAAGCGGCCACACGCCGGCGTTCGGACGAAGTGCGCGCAGAAATTGAAACGGCCCGGTGACTTTGTCCGCCACCGCCACGCCGCTTAACGAGTCCGAGTAGCCGTTGCCTTTCGGCTCAAGATGAAACCACATCACGAACTTTTTCGTGCGCGGATTGAAGATGACTTTGGGCCGTTCGAGAATGCAGCCGCGCGTGATGGGGCTGTGCGGATCATCGCTCACCGCGAGCGCGATGCCTTCGTCGCGCCAGTTGTAGAGATCGCGCGAGGAATAAACATGAACGCCAACGTGCGCCGCATTGCCGGCCTCGCCCGCGATCTTGTGCTCGCCGAACCAGTAGTAAACTCCGTCGTGAAACAACACGCCGCCGCCGTGGACGTTGATGTGAACGCCGCTGTTGTCCGGCCAAAGTTCGCCCGGGCGAAAAGAGTTACGTGTGCTCATTTTGGCAATTCACCTCGCGGTTGTGCGGCTTCGCGTTCCTTGCGCTTGCCCAGCTTGAACAGCACCGCCCCGACGCCAAACATAACGCCACCACAAAACAGAAACGCCAACCGACCGGTGAATTTGTTCGGAATCGCCATAAGCAGCAGAATGAAGCCGCCGTAAACCAGACAGAGCGCGCCGAGGAGTTTGTAGATCGCGGTCTGCACGCCTTCGACGCCGTGTTTGTCCACGGGCGTGTGGAGGTTGATAAAGAATTTTTCCACGCGTTCCTTCTCCGCGTCCGGCGTTGCTTTGTAAAACAGGCTCGTGAAGAAATACCAGGCCGAGCCGGTGATGACCGTGCCGCCATCACGACGCTCGGCGG
>SCTL01000009.1 GCA_004297495.1 Verrucomicrobiota bacterium | reverse complement strand
GGTATGTGGGCTTTGTCATAAGCAAGGGAGAGGGGCTAGAGCTGGAATTGCGATCCGACCGCGACGTCATTTCTGTCCGGGTCGCTGATGCGCGCGGGCTGGACCCGGCGGCGTTGTTAAACTCGAAGATCACGGTGACCGGGGTCGGTCGTGGCGTGCTGGCTACGGATCAACGACTGGTGCTGGGAAAACTTTTTGTCGCCAGCGCACGTGAAGTGGTGTCCGTCGAGAAGGCGCGCGATTTCGATGACCTGTCCGCCCCGATCACTTCCGTGGCCCAGGTGCAGAGCTTGCAGATTGACGAAGCGCGACGGGCGCTGCCGGTGCGAGTTCGCGGGATCGTCACCGACGCCAAGAACGTTCGCAACGAGCGGTGGATGTCCATTCAAGACGACACGCGCGGGATTTTTGTCAGCCTGACTTCCATTTCCAACGCGCTCCCGGCGTTCGAGGAATTTTGGGAGGTGGAAGGCCACAGCGGCGCCGGGGATTTTGCGCCCGTGCTTGTCGCTGAGAAGCTGACGTTCATTGGCGATGGGCGGATACCGAAGCCGGTCCGGCCCAGTTGGAAGGAACTGGTCAATGGCAGCCGCGACGTTCAATGGGCCGAGTTGCAAGGCTTGGTGACCGCGGTGCAAAGCAACACCGTTACCCTCCTGTTGCCCGAGGGCCGGCTGGAGGTTCAAATGGACGGCTATTATGAAGCGCAGTTGCAGCCGTTCCAAAAAGCCGTCGTGCGAATTCGCGGTGTGCTCTACGCCGTGTGGAATGCGGTGTCCCGCGAAGTTCAGGTTGGCAAAGTGCTCATGCGCAATGCCAGCCTGGGCGTGGACACCACTGCGCCAGCCGATCCGTTTGATGCTCCCGTCAAAACGGCTCGCGAACTGTTTCTGTTCGATCCGCAAGCCTCGGCTTTTCAACGGGTGAAAGTCCGCGGGCAAATCGTTTACGCGGACGCAAACCGATTATTGATCATGGACGGCCGGTCCGGCTTGCGCGTGTTGCCGGGCCAGTCGGGCGATCTGCATGCGGGCGACGTGATTGAAGCGGTTGGGTATCCAGAAATCAGCGGGCCATCACCGGTGTTGCAGGAAGCGATTGTGCGAAAAACCGGCGAGGCTGCACTTCCGACGGCACGCGTGCTGAGCGACACCGACTTCGCGCAAGGCGGTTTGGATTCCACGCGGGTGCTGGTACACGGCAGACTGTTGGGAATGCACCGGGAGCAGGACGAACTCGTGTTGGAAATGCAATCCAGCGCGCAACTCTTTCTGGCCCGCCTGGGTGCCCGCCAAAATCGCCCCGACCTGCAAATCGGCAGTCGCTTGGCGCTCACCGGCACGTATGTTGGCCGCGGCAGCAGCCGGACACCGGGCGGACAGATCGAGTCCTTCGAACTGCTCTTGAACTCGCCCGGAGAAATTTCCGTCCTTTCAAAACCCCCTTGGTGGACATTGCAACGGCTGCTCACCGTCGTCGGAGTGTTGCTGGTGGTGCTGATGCTGGCTGCCGGCTGGATCACTTTGCTGCGGCGACAGGTGGAGCAACGCACTGTTCAGTTGCAACGAGAAATTCGCGAACGCGAACGCGCGGAACGTCAGCACGCGCTCGAAGCCGAGCGCACGCGCATCGCCCGCGACTTGCACGATGATCTCGGCTCGAGCCTGACGGAAATCGGCGTGCTGGCGAGCACGGGTCAGCGACCCATCCCGGGAGATGCACAGCCCGCGACATTATTCCGCTCCATCGCCGGGAAGGCGCGCAGTTTGATCGCCGCGCTGGATGTGATCGTTTGGGCCGTGGACCCGGAAGACAACTCGCTCCAATCCTTGGCCGATTATTTGAGCGGATTCATGGGCGAATTCCTGGCGCACTCCGGCATCACCTGCCGCTTCAAAGTGCCCGTCTCCTTTCCCGAAGTGACCTTGGATGGCCAGGTCCGGCACGGCTTGTTGATGGCGGTGAAAGAATCGCTGAACAATATCGTGCGGCACGCCGAAGCGACCGAGGCGGAATTCCGCATGGCGGTCGTGGATGGCACACTGGAAATTGTGATCGCCGACAACGGACAAGGCTTCAATCCGAACGTATCACACAATGGGCATGGCTTGAAGAATCTCTCCGCGCGCCTGAACAAACTCGGCGGTAATTGCATCGTCGAATCCCGCGTTGGCGGTGGGACAGTCGTGAGAATTCGTCTGGCGATGCCCGTATCTGCGCCGTGAACTATCGCTTCTACGGACCGAGTTGGACTGCTGGATTGGCCACACGGATCTGGGCCGCAGCACGACCGCAGCGAGACGATCCTCCAGCAACTCGTCTGAATCCTAATCCATGCGATGCTGTGACTCGTTTGCCGAGGTAATGTCACCGGAAATTTTCCAGCTCACAGAAACGCGAGTGCGAAGATCACGGCCCGCGCTATGTGACCACTTTAGGCAGAGGAGGATGGCCTGGCCGGTGAGGGGCAAATCAGCCTTGCCAGGCTTCATCAAAGCGGCGAGCGGTTGCAGGAGGTTTTCGGCGGCGGACCGCCACCAGTCGTAGTTGTATTCAATGCCCATGCGGCGGGAATTTATGCGGCGCGAACCGAAACCGGAGAAGCGGCACGCGGCGTGAGCGGGAGAAACCACGGCAGTTTCCGCAGTCCGTCCAGGGCAGTGCTCAACGGCGCCAAGTAGGGATGCCAGAGTTTTTCCCATTCCAGCGACACGCCACCTTTGAAATTATTACCCCGCAAAATAGCGATGATGTCGCCAAGCGGCATCTGGCCCTGGCCGCACAAAACGTAGGTGTAAGGATGCCGCGCGCTGGGTTTGTCCATGCTGTCCTTGAAATGAACATGCCGCACCAGCGGACCGATTTGCCGCCAGGTCTCGGCAGGCTTCTCGCCGCCAAAACGCCACGTGTGGTGCGAATCCCAGATCAAATTCAGGGGCTGCGCGAGTCGTCGGTTCAAATGCAGACACGGCTCGGACGCCGCAAAGGCGTCATGCGTTTCAAGCAGCAGTTCCAGCCGCCAGCCGCGCGCGGATTTTTCCGCGCGCCACCAGTCCAGGTTTTGAATCGCCATCTGAAAATCCGCATCGGTCAGGGGCACAGACCATTTGCCCCCGCCGAAAATCCGCACGAACGGAATGTCGAGTGCGTCGGCCCACGCGCAAAATTCCGTCAGCGCCGCGCGTTCGGAGGCTTCGGGGCTGATGAGCTTGAAGGACGAGCCGGCCGAGGCGAGGCGGACATGATGATGCGCGGCAAGGTCGCGGACGACCGGCGGGCTCCAACCGGATTCGGCGAAGAGCTTCGGCAGTTCGACGGTATTCTGAAGGGAGCGCAGTTCGATGGCGGGAATGAAAAATTCCGACGCCAAGGCGAAGGCCTCGGGGAGCGAGGCCTCGGGGCAGCCCAGGGTGGAGAAACACCATTGCATATCAGGTGGAGCGATCATAGACATCCAGTGTGACCACGGCTTCCAGTGGTTGGCCCTTCAGCACGAGCGACACCAGCGCCTGCGAGCAACCCAGATCCCGCCTATTGGTTGTTGAGAAATGGCGCGCCGTTTCATGTCGCTAAAAAGGATATGCGTTAAACCGATCTGGCCGCAAAGTCATTTCCCGCACTCCCCCGGCTTTTCAGATGCCTGCTCCAAGAACGATTCTCCAGACCCATGTCAGTCCGGGCGAACCGTGATCGGCGGGTTCACTTTCTTAATCGTTATAAGCCTCCCGCGGAAAACTCGCGCGCTTTGTCGTGAGCTTTCAAAATCTCCTGCCGCATCGTTCGCCGGCCACCTGGTTGGCCGCTTTTTTGCCGGCGCATGGTCACCCATCACATCACGATCGAGTACGTCCCCGTACCGGAACCCACCAGCATCGCGCTGCTCGCCCTTGGGGCGGCCGGGTTGCTGCTGCGTCGCCGACAGAAAATGTAACCGACCCCGGCGCGCTCTCTGCCGGCCAGTGGAAGTTCGATGGTACTTTCACGGCGTCGTTTCTCGCCGCGCCGGGTCCGGTTTACCGGGCGACGGATCTTTCAGGCCCGTGGGAACTGGCGTTCACCAATCTCACCGCCGACCTCAACGGCGTGTTTGGATTGAGCGATCCCAATCTGCCGCCCGAGCCGCGGCGATTTTATCGCGCGCATTATCCGTGAGCCGGTTCATCGGCCCAGGGCCGACTTGGCTTCCTTCAGCTTCGGCGCGTCCTCGAACGTCTTGTAGAAATCGTCCAGTGGATAACAACCCGAGCGCAGGCCGTTGCGCGGCGCGGTCGTGCAATCGCTGAACGTGCGGCAAATGCGCCGCGCCTCCAGTTTTCCCAGCCGCGTCGCGTCCGCCAGCATCGTGGGGTAGGACAGCACGACGCGGCCGATCCCGACCACGTCCACATGGCCGTGGCGCAGGTAATATTCCGCGACGTGCGGCAGGAATTCCTGAAGGTAGGAATAGCCTGACCCGACGAGAATCAGTTTTGGAAACTGCGCCTTGAGTTGTTTGACCACGTTGATCTGCCGCGCCACGCCCACCAGTGGGTCTTCCGGTGGTTGGTAGCCGTCCGACGGCGGATAAATCGCGGGCCGCTGAATGTGCGGATTGTAATACGGGCTGCCCGCCGAGAGATTCACCAACTGGATGCCGAGCTGCTCGAACAACTGCAGAAGCTGGATCGGCTCCGTTAGATCGTATTCCACCGGGTTGCCCGGATTCACGCCGAACGCGTAGCGGTACGGCCGGCACTGCGAAAAATCCTCCGGCGTTCCCGGCCCGAGTTTGCCCGGCTCGGCCAGCACCGGATCCGGCTTGAACGGAACAAAATCAAACGCGCTCAACCGCACGCCAATCTCCAGCCCCGGCGCGCGCGCGCGAATGGCCGCGACGATTTCCCGCAACAACCGCGTGCGGTTCGCGAACGGCCCGCCGTAAGCCCCCGGGCGCGTGTGCGCGCTGAGGAATTCGTGCAGCAGATAACCGTGGCAGTGTTTGACGTCCACGAAATCCGCGCCGGCGTCCGCCGCCACCTTCGCCGCCGCCGCATAATCGTCCACCAGCCTTTTGAGTTCGTCGTCCGTGAATACTTGCGCGTCGCTGGTGACCTGGAATTTCCCGTCAAGCAGCGGATGCCGGTACGCGACGCGCGGCTCGAACCGCTTTTTGTCATTGGGCCGGCAGTAGCGTCCCGAGTGCGTGAGTTGAAAACCGATGAGCAAATCATCCGCGCAGCCGTACAGGCTGCGGTGCGCTTGCAGCAACGCTTCGCGCAGGCCCGCCAG
>SCTL01000770.1 GCA_004297495.1 Verrucomicrobiota bacterium | reverse complement strand
GTCGCGCCGCTCGCCCTGATCGCCAGCAACCCGCCCACGCAAACGCAGTTGCAACAAGTCATTGATAAGCTCAACGAGTTGATTGATGGACTGAAACGGTAAGCGAGGCAAGGTCACCGGCGAATTCAGCTTCGCTCGGTCTGGCTCTGACTGAGTTGTTCGAGACAGGCGCGGGTTTCGCGGCGCAGTTGTTCGCGGGCCGCGGCGTCCAGCCCGAGCGGATCGAAGCGGTGCCGGTAATGCAGTCTGAGCAGCGTGTGGAGGGAGGAGCGGATTTCCGTCAGACTGGAATTTTTCAGCACGCGTTCGAGCCAGTGGCTGGCGGCTTCGCCGTCGCGGCGCGGGAACGCAAGCGCGGCGAGTCTTTTTTCCAGTTCATAAAATTCCGAGTCGAGTCCGGGCAGCAGCAACGGCGCAAACTGGACGCCCGGGCCGCCCGGTTTTTTGCGCTTACCGCTGCGAAAGACGATTTGATAGATCACGATGGCGAGCGCCGGGACGATGATCCAGAGGAGATAGGTTTGCAGATTGCCCTGGCCCTGGCGCAGCCGGGCGATTTCAAAGCGCAGCCAGGAGAGCGCATCGCCGAGCCATTGCCAGGCGGAGATTTGCTTGTTTTCCTCGGCCTCCCACACCGGCGGCGTGGTGTCGTATTCCAGCCAGGATTGTTTGTCTTCGTCCCACACGATGCACCAGGCGTGACCGTCGCGTTCCCGCACGACGTAGCCATCGCCGGCTTTTTCATGCACGGCGTAGCCGGTGGAATAGCGGGCGTAGAAATGGAGTTCCCGGAGAATGAGCACGGTGGCGGTGGCAAAGTATTCGCAGTGACCGCGCCGCGTGGTGAGCAGGAAGCGGCTCAAGGGCGTCTGGTCTTTGCCCGGGCCTTTGGGCGCGTCCTGCCAGGTGCTGTAACGGAATTTTTCACTGAAGAATTTTTGCAGGCGGTGCAGCACCACGGGCAAAGGCATGTCGCAGAGTCCCGCCTCGATAATGATGTCATCCACCGCCGCCTGTTCCGTGATGGGCACGTTGAGGTCGGGCGAACCAGCGAGGGCGCCGGTCAAAACCCGTTCGCGCAGCGAGGGCGGCGGGTCAGCCGCTTTTTCCGGCGGGGATTCCAGGGCGGATTGCGGTCCGCAGAGCGCATCGAAGACGACGAGGCGCGGCCCTTGGGCGAGCACCGTGCCGAGGTCGTTCTTGTGGAGCAGATAGGCGGATAATTCCTCGACGCGCCCGCAACCCGGCGGCAGCGGCAGCAGGCCCACACCGCCCGGCAGAAAACACGCGAGGTTGACCGTGCAGGGCTTGGGAGTGCTCGCGGAAAATGTCCAGATGTGGGTGGGTTGCGGCTTTTCCTCCGGCACAATCGTGAACCCGGGAAAGCCGGCGCCGGTGCTGCGATCAATCAACCGGCGTTGCGAATGCGTCTGCCAGGACTGCTTCACATACATTTGATAGCTGGCTTCCCGCAACAGCTTCGGCACTTCCCCGAAGCGCGGCTCCACGCGGACGACAATTTCGCCGGATTGTTTCAATTCGCCGATGCGGCCGATGGCGGTGACGCTGCGGGTGGGATCGAAGTTGCGGCGCATCATGCGGGCCAGCCATTGCGGATTGAGATTCTCGAAGAAGCGCTGGGCCTGGCCCGCAAGATTCTGGCCGCCGAATCCCAGCGCCACCGCCGCGGCCAGCGCCGCCAGCCAGACGAGCGCGGGAAAACGCCGCGCGCGTTGCGACCACAACACCCACGCCAGCAACCCGGCCACGCCCCAGAAAAAAGTTTTGTTCTCCGCCGGATGCACGCTCGCGCCGATCAGGCACGTGGCGAAGTACGGGTAGCCGATGAAGATTTCGCGAGAGACAAATAGCTGGCCGGCTTTGGCCGCGCGACGCTGGCGGCGGCGTTCCAGCACGGACACCGACGTGAACGGAATCGTGTCCCGCGCGCTGAACATTTGCGCCGCGATGAAGGGATAGAAAATGATCGGCAGCCAGCGGAACAAGGCGGACGCCGTGCGCGAACTGGAAAGCGCCGCATCGCGCTGCGCCGTTGAATTGGCATCTTGAAACAAATTGCCGAACGCGGATGGGCCTTCATTGGACGTGAACGCGAACACCGCCGCGCCGAGGAACAGCAGCGTGCACAGCATCCACACGCGCCGGAAATCCTCGCCGGTAAAATCCCAGCGCGATTTGAACACGCGCGAGCCCTCGAGGGCCACGGCCATCAGCGCGCCGAGCAAAACCAAATCGCACTGCCAGCCCCAGAAGAGCAACGCCGCGCCGAGCAGGAAAGGAGGCGGTTTCATGCGGAGAGGGAAAGGCAAAACCTCCAACATTCAACATTCAACGCCCAATGCCGAAGTATGGCCGGGTACGGCACCGTCGGCCGTTCGAGGTTCAATGTTGATGGTTGAAGGTTCTTCACGCCAGTCTCGCGAGTTGTTCCTCGATCCGCCCGACTTCGAGTTTGTGCAGGCGCGTCGGATCGTCGCGCATCGGGCCGGGCTCCAGCGGCGCAGCGTCGTCGGTCGTCGTGACGACCAAGACCACCACCGGCAAGCCGAGGGACTTGAGCTTCTTCACCAACTGTTGCCGTTCCTTGTCCCACGCCAGCAAAACGCAAATGCAACCGCTCACGGCGGCGACGTGATTGACCACGAGGTTTTCCAGGTCGCCAAACGGTTTGCCCGCGCACGGCTGGACGGAGGCGAGAATTTCGAGCATCTGATCCGCGTGCGCCAGGCCGCGGCCCGCCGTGAAACAATACGCGCTCGAACCGATGAACAGCAGGTCCAGCAGCGATTCCTGCGTGAGCACCGTGCAGGCAAACGACGCCGCGACGGACACCGCCTCTTCAAACGCCTCGCTGCGCGGCCGCTCCGTGAACGTGTCGAGGATGAGCGCGTGGCGCACAAAAAATTCATCCTCGAATTCCTTCACGATGGGTTTGCCCACGCGCGCCCACGTGCGCCAGTGGATGTGACGCGGCGGATCGCCGCGCCGATAGTCGCGCAGCGAAACGAATTCCTCGCTCTGGCCGACGTGCGACGCCATCGCCACGCCGCCTTGTTGATATTTCAACAGGCCCGGCAACGCGACCGGCGGCAGCCAGTAGCGTTTCGGTAAAACCAGCACTGCCTGCTCCGCTTTGTGCCGCGCGATCGAGCGGAACAAACCCAGCGGATCGGGCCGCGCAAAACTGCAACTCTCAAACCGCAGCACCCCCCGGCGCAGCGGCGTCAGTTCCACGCGCGCCCGCGCGGTCTGGCCCGCCGGCAGCAAGGGCAGTTCGGCTTCCTTGATTTTCGCAATTCGAAAACGGTGCAGGCGACGCTCGCGATTGAAGCGGAACGGGCGGAGATGTTTTTCATCATCGAGCTGGACCGCCAGCCAGGAGCGAAAATCCGGGCGCGGGTCCGCGAGATCGTCCAGCAGCGTCAACCCCGCCTGCGTTCGCGCGCCGAGGTTGCGCACCTCGACGTCGTAGTGCATCGGCATCCCGACAGTCGCGAAGCGCGGCAGAATTCGGCTCACCGAAAACTTCGCGCGGAAGAACGGGCTGAAGACCAGCGCCACGACGAGCAGGCAAAACATCAGGGCGAACGCCTGATAACCGACGGTGTTGTCCGTGTCGAAGCCGAGCAGCGCCGCGGAACCCACACCGCCCGCCAATGCCAGGCCCAGCGGCGTAAACCGGCGCACCGTCCAGTGCCGCAGCCCGGAGTAGCCGCGGTAAATCCAGTACAGCGCCCGAAAAATTGGACTCAGCAAAACCATCTTCGCCGATTGAAAAACTTTTTTAGCCGCGTCGCCAGCGCGCCCGACTCTCAACGCTCAACCCTCAACCTGCGCCCTCACACCGGAACTTTAATCTTTTTTAACACTTCCTCCACCGCGCCGCGCGCGGTCTGGCCGGAGAACCGCGCCTGCGGCTCCATCACCAACCGATGCGCAATCACCGGCACCGCCAGTTCCTGCACCTGTTCGGGCGCGACGAAATCCGTTCCGTCGAACAACGCGAGCGCCTGCGCCGACTTCATCAGCGCGATGGAAGCGCGCGGGCTGGCGCCGAGTTGGACCCCATTCACTTTGCGGGTGGCGCCCACCACGTCCACCACGTAACGCCGCAGTTCCTCGCTGATCCGCACGCTCTGCGCCGCGCGGCGCAAGGCCTGCACGTCCGCCAGCGTCACGCAGGAGGTCAGGCTTTCAATCGGATGCCCGTTATTGGATTGCGCGGCGAGCACGGCCACTTCCTCCTCCGGTTGCACGTAGCCGAGTTTGAATTGCAACGCGAAGCGGTCCATCTGCGCCTCGGGCAACGGATACGTCCCGCGAAACTCGACGGGGTTTTGCGTGGCGATGACGAAAAACAAATCCGGCAAATGGTGCCGCTCGCCATCCACGCTCACCTGGCCCTCACCCATTGCTTCGAGCAGCGCCGATTGCGTGCGCGGCGAGGCGCGGTTGATTTCATCGGCGAGCATGATGTTCGTGAAGATCGGGCCTTCGTGAAAATGAAACAATTGATCTCGCTGGTTGAAGATCGAAACGCCGAGAATGTCCGAGGGCAACAAATCGGGTGTGAACTGCACGCGCTTGAATTTCGCGTCCACGGATTTCGCGAGGGCCTTGGCCAGCGTGGTCTTGCCGGTGCCGGGAAAATCCTCGAGCAACACGTGCCCGCCGCTGGCCAGCGCGGCGAGCAGCAGGCGCGTCGAACCGGTCTGGCCGTGCATCACGCGGGCGATGTTGTCGGCCACCTTGCGAAAAACCTCTCGTCCGTTCAGGGAATCGGTTGCGGTCATCGTTGCTTCTGATTCATGAAACAGCGCCGGCATAAAAAAGTTTCTGCATTTGTCGGGCGCTCAACGCCTGGCGGTCTGCATTTGCACGTCGCAACTTAGCGCGAAGGCTTCTCCCCGGCGAACAAAAAGAAGGCGGCGCGGCGTGGTTTCTACGTGCCCCGGGCCAGCGTTCTTGGTAGAAATTCCGCATGGAAGTCCTCATTCAACCGGACGTGGACCGGGCCGCGCTCCTCGTCGCGCGCATCATCGCCGCCGAAATCCGCGCCAGCCCGAAAACCGTCCTCGGCCTCGCCACCGGCGCGACGATGGAACGCGTCTATCGCCAGCTCGTGCGGATGCATCGCGAGGAGAAACTGGATTTCTCCCGCTGCACCACTTTCAATCTCGATGAATACGTCGGCCTCGCGCACGACGATCCTAATTCCTACCACGCCTACATGCGTCTGCACCTGTTCAGTCAGGTGAATCTCAATCCGAGCCGGACACACTTGCCCGACGGCGCGGCGCGCGATCATCTGGAGGAAGGCTGGCGTTACGAGAAGTTGATCCGCGAAGCCGGCGGCATTGATCTGCAACTGCTCGGCATCGGCCAGACCGGACACATCGGATTCAACGAACCGCTCTCTGCCTTGCGCTCGCGCACGCGCGAGAAGGCGCTCACGCCCACGACCATCAAACAAAACGCCGCGAACTTCGGCGGTGAAGATAAAGTTCCACGCCGCGCCATCACCATGGGCGTGGGCACGATCATGGATTCGCGCCGCTGCGTGCTGCTGGCCACCGGCGCAGGCAAAGCCGACATCATTGCCAAAGCTGTTGAAGGCCCGATCACGAGCATGATCACGGCGAGCGCATTGCAATGGCATCCGCGCTGCACGGTCGTGGTGGACGAAGAAGCGGCGGCGAAATTGCAGGGACAGGATTACTACCGCTGGATTTTTGCGAATGAGCCGGAGTGGGAAGCTTACCGCTGAGCGAGACAGCACGGAACATTCAACGCCGAACATCGAACGGGGCTGTGCGCGGAGGCCATTCCGTTGAGCGTTGAATGTTGAATGTTCTCCATTTCGCCTGAAACCGCGTCGCCACGAGTTGGCTTTACGCCTGCGGTTCAGCCGGCGCGGGCGCGACGTGTTTGACCATCAGCGGAATGCTCGCTTGCGAACGGTCATCTATCGCGATGTCCACCGAGTACGGCCCGGGCTCGTCGAATTTGAGCTGCTGGATGTTGATGATGAAATTGCGCGTGCCGAAATCCATTTCCTCCGCCAGCACGATGTCCACCGGGATCGGCGGAAAGTTCGGCATGATGGACCGGCCGTCGGCGTCCACGAAATTGAGCCGCAACGTGTGCTGGCCTTCGTC
>SCTL01000769.1 GCA_004297495.1 Verrucomicrobiota bacterium | reverse complement strand
GGCGTGGGTTTGCTGGCGCGAGGGCGGCGATTACGTCGGCTGGGCGCCGCTGCGTCCATCCGTGACGATTGGCGTGACTATCGGCGCGGTGAATTACGAACCGGCGTTCGCGGCGCGCGCCTTCGTGTTCGTGGAGCATCGCCGCATGCTTGAACCCGTGCGACCGAAGACCGTGATCGTGAACAACACGACAATCATCAATCAGACCGTCAACATCACGAACGTGAAGATCGTGAACAAGACTGTGATCAACGAAGGCCCGCGTGTGGACGTGATCGAACACGCCAGCGGTCGCAGAGTGCAAGCGGTGCCGGTCCATGAATTCCGTCATCGCGAGGAAACCGCCGTGGTCGCTCGCGAGCGGAAAATCCCGGCGAGAATCGAACGCGATGGTCAACGTCCGGCCCGCACGGAGCCGCAGCCGATGCCCGCGCCGGTCGTATCACCGCGCGATGGTCGCGCAGTGGAACATCCCGCCGAGGTCGTGACGCAACCGGCGCAACCCACCACCAAACCGGTGCGGCCAATGCCGCCGCGTCGCGAGATTGAAACACCGGCGCGCGATGAACAGAGGCGCGAGGCTGAAGTTGGACGCAAGGTCATCACTGCTCCTCCGACAGTCGCGCCCGAAGCGAAGCCCGAGGTCAGGCACGAGCGCCCGCTTCCGCCGCGACGCGAAGCCCCGCCAGTGGAGAGACCAGCGGAAGTTGCGAAGCCGACGCCGCAACCCGTCGCAACACCGCCGGGCCGCGAGGAAAGAAAGCGCGAGCAAGCGATTGAGAAACAAAACCACGCCACGCCTCCGGCAGTCGAGCCGAAACCGCGACGCGAAGTCAGGCCCGAACCGAGACCGGAAACAAAACCGGAGACGAAACCGCCGGTGAGAGTTGAAACCGCGCCGCCGCAGTCGGGCCGGAAGCAAGTTGGTCCGCCAGCCGAACGGCAGGCTGAGAAGCCGGTCGTTTCACCGCGCGAGAAATCGCGCGCCTCCGAACAAGGCGAAGCGAACAAGAATCGCAACGAAGGCAAAGGCCAGAAAAAGAAGGGCGACGAGCAGGAAACCGATTCACCGCGTCAACAAAGGTGAACGGGCGGTCACAACTGGTTGAGGGTTGAAGCTCAACCCTGTTCCGGTCCGGCGGGAACGGTTGGCAGTTTGAGGTAGGGACGGCGCTCGACGCCGTCCTTACCAAACACGATCTCAGGATTTTTTCTTTTCCTCCGCTTCCAGATGGAACTTGTGCAACAGGCGATGACCGATGGGCGCAAGGATGATTCCCGCGACCGTGATGAACAGCAGTCCGCTGAACAACGCGTAGCAGCCGGCGAAGAATT
Organism: Verrucomicrobiota bacterium; assembly: GCA_004297495.1. Taxonomy (GTDB): domain Bacteria; phylum Verrucomicrobiota; class Verrucomicrobiia; order Limisphaerales; family JADLHS01; genus SCTL01. The sequence goes on along the minus strand of SCTL01000769.1, from coordinate 5,803 downwards.
TGCCCGCCGGAGTTTCCAGCGGCGCGAGCGGTCCCATGCCGGAAAGAATCATCGCGGCGTTGACAAAAGCGTCGAGCCACGGTAGATGTTCGATGAAGTGATAGCCGATCATGCCGATGCCCAGCGCCGGCACCAACAAGCCGAAGCTAATCAGGAGACTCTTGCCCATGCGCCGGTAAAACACCTTGCGCGGCAGCAACGGGCTGGTGCGATGTTCAAACACAAAATCAGTCAGTTCGACGGCCAGGTTTGTCTAGGTTGGCCTGCAACTTCACCGCCGCTTTGATCCGGCGGAGAAACTGTTGCCGAAATCCGTGAGCGCGTATCCCGCGCCCGCCCGAATTTTCGGAAATGATTCCCGCTCGAAAATACCTGCGCGGATGAAGTGGCGCAACCGGTCGTTCATTACCGGCGTAACAAATCCTTGGCGTTGGGGCATCGGCACGCGCTCGAACAAGCAGCGCGGCGCGATACTGCCCGAAATGCTCCGCTGGCTCTGGCGCGATTACCCTCGACGCTTCGGCCCGGAACGGCTGGCAACGCGCCGAGATTTCCGTGCGCCAGAGTTGCGTGGTCAAAGGGCTGACGGCCGGAATGAAATACTGGTTTCGCGTCCGCGCCGTGAACGCGCACGGCCCGGGCCCGTGGAGCAATCTGGCGAGTGTGCGGGTGAAGTGAGTGCCGGAGACTGCGCTGTCGCTTTTCCCGGTTTGATATTTGGTTGCTGCAGCTTGGCAACGCCGTGCTGGACAAGGCTGAACCGCAGATTTACCGTCGAAACCAATGAAAGTGATATACGACAGTTTTGTCGCTCAATCATAATGTTAGGCGTAATCGCGCAGCCATGTTCAAGAGCCACGGAAAAGCAAAGCCCGACCCGAACAGGTGGTTGAAGTTCGTCATGGGTTCGGCGGTGTGCCGGTGGACGAGTCAGGACGGCAAGCATCGAGCTTATTTGATTGCTCGCAACGACGGAGGCTTCTCTTGCGCCAGCGATTATTTTAGCGACGACGAGTTTGAGAAGTGCTGGGTCACAGCAGGTGTGGACGGCAGCATCTTTGGATCAGAAGAGATTGCCGTCCGAGAGATCCACGCTTCATATCCGTGGTCGAGAGATGTTAAACGTGAAGATTACGCCTAACCATGCGCTGCAGCGAACCCGGCGGGAGCGTCGTGGTTGCAATCGTTGCGTCCCGTGCGCCGGGTCGCTGAGCTTGGGTCGTTAGAGTTCGAGCTTCTTGAACCGGTTGTTCACTTCTTTGAAATGGAAGTCGAGCGAGCAGGGCTTTTCAAGGTAGTTCTTTCAATCCCGTTCCCAGTGCTTGCGTTTCTGGATTCCAGATTTGTCGGGCAGCACGAACACTAGCACCAGCAAGGTGAACGGCACCATCAGCAGCACGGCCGAGAACACTCCGATGTTCCCGGAGAAAAGTACGCGGAGAACCAAAACCCGCACGAACGGAATGAAGAAAGGTATGAACGGCCAAAGCCCGACTGCCACCACCGTTTCCGGCCAGCACTTGGCTTTCACCCACCACCAGCAGCCGGTCATCACAGCGATATAGCCGACGGCAAAGACCAAAATGCCCAGCACCGTTTCGTTGGCCGGATCGGCAAACATGCCGGTCGGAAAGATCACCGAAGCCACGCCGATCAGAATTGCGAACAGGCCCGCCGAGTTCCAGACGAGCGCATTGCGGCGGTAGCGGATGGTGCGACCCGTCGCCGATTCATGAACGCGCCCGCCACCCGCGCGGTAACTTCGCATGACCAAGTTGGCCTGCTTGTCCGGCAACACCAGCAACAACGTCAGCACCAGCAGTTGCACGCACGGCCCGAGCAGCCCGAGATAGGCGAGGTCCTTGGAATAGCCCTTGGCCCTGGCGAGCTGATAGCCGCCCCAGAAAAAACAGGCGGATTGGAAAATAATTCCCGTCCAGATGAAGGGCGCGAGCGAGGCGTGGGGCTTGCCTGAGTCATCGCCATCCTGCCCGCGTTTCCAGATCGCCAGCGCAATGAACGCCAGCAACACCGCATACCACAGGGTGGCGCCAATGATGGCCTGCTTGCGATGACGTGGGTTCACTCAGTTGCGCCCGCGAAATTCATCCATCAGCTTCAAGATGCCCGCGCGGATTTCAAACAACTCTTTGCGCGCCTCGGCGATGGCTTTCTCCGGCAAAAGTTTTTTCGGCGCGGCGGCTTCCAGGCCGGCTTGTGACTTGTGCAGATGATCGAGGGCGCGCTTGAGATACGCGACGGTGAAGGCCGCGTCCGGCTCGTGCCGATCCTGCGCGAGGCCATCGAGCGCGCCCGCCAGCTTCGCGCCGGTGGTCATCCATTCGCCGATGAATTGCGCGAGGTCCTTGTCTTCGGCTTTCTTGCCCTTGAGTTTGTCCGCGAGCTTCCAAAACTTCATCATGCTTTCCGTGCAGCGATGCTGGAGGGGATGGTGAATGTGCCCATGCTTGTCGCGAATCCAGTCAATGCCCTCGCGATGCGGCTCGGGTTCGGGCGGCGGCTCGTTGAGCGCCTCTTCGCACGCGCGATTCATCTCCTCGATGCGTTTGTCCTCCTCGGCGGCTTCTTCGGGCGTGAGCTCCTTGAGCCAGCCCATTTCCTTCGCGATCTTTTCCTCGGCCTCAGCCGAGTCGCCGTATTTTTCGAGCAGCTCCAGGTATTTGTCCGTGCGCGCGTCGGATTCCTTCATGAGCTTTTCGTAATCGTGCTCGTCCCATTCCGCCTCCGGGTCTTTCTGCCCGCGCTGCTGCTGCTCGATGGCTTCGGTGAGCTTTTGCATGAACCAGTTCATACCGTTGGCCGCGTCCTTCGCACGTTGCTCTTCCTCCTCCGGCGTCAGTCGCCATTCCGGCGCGGAAATGTTCAACTCGTAATCCGCACTCTCGATGACCACGCGCCCGTTCTGCTCGCTGAACCATTCGAGGTAAAGGCTGTTGGCCATGTGCTCGGGAACGTGTTCGCCGCGCTGCTTCATCAGGTAAGCCTCGGGCATCGGAATCTCCATCACGCGGACCTTGCGCGATGCCGTGATGTCGCCAGCCTGCCCGACCTGCTGTGAATTCAGCGAATCGAGATGCTGATGCGCGATGCGCTTGAGGGGATTCTTGAAAGTGAGCAGACAACCCGCGAGGTCGGGCCACGCGTTGCCCTTGAGTTCGAGCGTGACCGGCTTCTTGCGGCCCTCGACCCAGATTTTGCCGCGGACGATGCCTTTCACGCGGTTGTCAATCTCACCGCGCACCACGCTGTCATGGATCCGGAAGGCCATATCAGGTTATGATTGCCGGGAACGCACGGCGAGGCGGGCGCGGGTCATGCGCTCGCGCAGACCGCCTTCCGTGAGAAAAGCCTGTTCGAGTTCCTTGAGTTGCTGGTCGAGCAGGTAGTTGGCCTGGTGAATCAGGCAGATGAGGATGTTCGCCACGGTTTCGGCGGAGCGGGTCTCGATGTAGGACTGATAATCCGAATAGGACTCATCGTTGCGAGCGCCGAGCTTTCTGACGAACAGGGCTTCCCGGCTGTTCTTGTCCCATTTCGGGAGGCCGCGTTGCCGGAGAAAATCGCGATAATCTCCGAGGAGTTCCTCCAGACTTCCACGGGCGACGCCGGTGAGTTTCAACTCACCCTCCTTGGATGTGCCGGAAACCTGGCTGCCTTCGGCGATGTTCTTATTGCCGCTGCGCGCGGCTTGCACCATCTGGTCGTGGGTGCGGGATTTCCGGTCTATGAAGCGATCGCAAAAGCGGACGGTGGCATCATAGATGATCTCGGACTTCCGATAAGCGAGAAGCTTTTCGTAGCCGCCGTGCGGGGGGATGAAGCCCGGATAGGACGGAGAGGACCGCGAAGACGAATGGCTCGCGCTGGCCTTCTCCGTCAAATGGGTCTGCTTGGTCCTATTGTCTGGCATAGCTACAGCCCCAGTTTCTTAAACCGGTTGTTCACTTCCTTGAAATGGAAATCCAGCGAGCACAGCGCTTCGAGTTCACCCTTCTTGAAATGTTTCGCGACTTCCGGCGTGGCCTTGAGCACTTCCACGAAATCCGCGTCGTCGCGTCCGGCGTGTTTGACTTCCCAGGTTTTCATCGCGGCGTCCTGGCAAAGTTTGTAGGCGGCTTCGCGGGTGAGACCTTTCTTGATGAGCGCGAGCAGCACGGTCTGGCTGTTCCACATGCCGAGCGAGAGGCCGAGGTTCTTCTTCATGTTCGCGGGATAAACGACGATGCCGTCCATCAGGCGCGTGAGCAGGCCGAACATGTAATCGAGCAGCGTGCAACTATCGGGGAAGATGATGCGCTCGACGCTGCTGTGGCTGATGTCGCGCTCGTGCCAGAGGGCGACGTTCTCCAGCGATGCCATCGCGTTGCCGCGCAACACACGCGCGAGGCCGGTGAGGCGTTCCCAGGTGATGGGGTTGCGCTTGTGCGGCATGGCGCTGCTGCCTTTCTGCCCGGCGGTGAACGGCTCTTCGGCTTCGAGCACTTCCGTGCGCTGGAGGTGGCGAAACTCGACGGCCCAGCGCTCGATGCTCGCGCCGACGAGCGCCATCGCGAGTTGGAACTCGGCGTGGATGTCGCGCTGCACGACTTGCGTGGCGATGGGCGCGGGTTGAATGCCCAGCTTCTTGCAAACGTAAGCTTCCACGCGCGGCGACAAGTGCGCGCTCGTGCCCACGGCACCGGAAATTTTACCGACGGCCACAACATCGCGGACGGATTCGAGCCGCCGGAGGGCGCGGGTGAATTCATCGTGCATCAGCGCGAGCTTGAGGCCGAAGGTTGTGGGCTCGCCATGAATGCCGTGGCTGCGGCCCATGCACGGCGTGAACTTGTGTTCATTCGCGCGCCGGGCGATGACGGGCAGCACTGCCTTCACGTCGGCGATCAAGATATCCGCCGATTGCATCATCTGCACCGCGTAACAGGTGTCGCCCACGTCGCTGCTCGTCAGGCCGAAATGAAACCAGCGGCTGGCCTGATCGTTGATGGCTTCAGCGACGGCGGTAGTGAAACCGATTACGTCATGTTTCAAAACATTTTCCAACTCGCGTTGCCGCGCGACGAGGCCGGGTAGGTCAGCGAACCATTTGTCGCAACCGGCTTTGATCTTCTGGAAATCCTTGGCGGGAACGACGCCTTCCTTGACCAGCGCTTCGCTGGCGAGGAGTTCGATCTGCAACCAGATCTTGAGTTTGTTTTCGTCGGTCCAGATGGCCCGCATCTCGGGGCGGGAATAGCGCGTAATCATCGCGCCGAGCGTAAAACGCCCGGCGGCGCGAGTCGAGATTTCTGGCGCGATTGGATTGCCGGCGAATCAGGGCGTCGAGGCTGGCTTGACCCCTTCGGTCTTGCGGTTGCCGGCGTCCTTGCGGGCAGCGGCTTCCTTGGCCCGGGCCAGTGCGGCTTTTTCTTTAGCCAGGCAGACCGGGCAGATTCCATGGGTGGTGGGCGTGTCGAAACCTTTCTTCAGGAATTCTTCGAGCGAAATCCATTCTTCCTTGTAGTGGATGTGATGGCACCACGAGCAAATGCGCATGAAACCTTCCAGATAGTTCACGCGGGCGAACAGCCGGCGCGTGGAAGTCGAGACGAGAAACCAGACCGCGAAAATCAGCAACATCTTCAACGCGGATTCGCGATAGTTCAGAAGCAGGGAGGTGTTCCCGAAGATCAACGACGGCAAGGCAATCAGTTCGTTCAGCCACGTCAGCGCCATGATCGCGAGAAAGCCCACGCTCTGGTACGCCAGAACTTTTGAGAGCGGCACTTTTGTTTCCATATCC
>SCTL01000768.1 GCA_004297495.1 Verrucomicrobiota bacterium | reverse complement strand
GAAATCAAGCCGAGCCTGCGTGAGTTCGAAGCGATGCTGGCGAGTGAGGAGAAGGTCAGCGCGTAATTCATTGCAATGATATTTTCATTCGGCCAATCGGAACGAGAACGCGTCGAAATTGAGGTGCGCGATTACGAACGCGCACCAGTAGGCGAATATTGGGATGACAATTGGCTGAACGTAGAAATCCGTGTCTCTGCCGGCGGTTTTCGCGGAAAAGCTCAGGCTTCAATTATCACTAGCGAATTGGAAAAGTTTTTATCTGAGCTCAAGCCGCTCTACGAAAAACTGATTGGCGAAGCAAAATTTACGACGATGGAGGAACAGTTGGCCCTGAGATTGAGTGGCGACGGAAAAGGCCACATTGAGCTTCGCGGTGAAGTAGCAGATCAAGCAGGAATAGGAAACCGATTGCTTTTTAATTTGCGTTTTGATCAAACACAGTTGCAGAAATCAATTAACGATCTTGAGCTTGTTACGGAAGCATTCCCGGTTAGACAATCTCGAAAAGGTTAGAAAATTGAATTAAATTTATGGCAAAGAAAGTTCGAATCCCAACGCCGCTCCGCAAGTTGACCAACAACGAGGAGCTGGTCGAAGTCAACGCCGCCACCATTGGCGAGGCGATCACCGAATTGCAGTCCCGCTACCCCGGCATCGCCGAGCGGCTCGTGGACGAAAAAGGCGAAGTCCGCCGGTTCGTGAACGTCTATGTGAACGAGGAGGACATCCGCTTCCTCAAGAACTCCCAAACCCCGCTCAAGGACGGCGACGAGATCAGCATCATCCCGGCGATCGCGGGAGGCTAGGCCGATTCAATTTGTGAAAACGCTCGCCCTCACCCTAGCCCTCTCCCCCGGGGAGAGGGAACAGCAAACGGCGTCTCCTGGTAATTCCTGCGACTGCCGCAGCGCCGCCGACTCACGAGTGACCAGGCAGCGGCGAATCATTCTCCCTCTCCCGGCGGGAGAGGGCCGGGGTGAGGGGGAATCGTCCAACCAATAAATCTCATGCCTACCAAGAAAAAACTGGCGACGACGAAGTCCACTTCGCCGACGCAACAAAGACTGTGGCTGATGTATCCGCCCAAGCTCATCAAGAAGCCGTTGCTCTGGGAAGTGGCGAAGCGCTTCGACGTGATCACGAACATCCGCCAAGCCAGCGTGACCGACGAGATCGGCATCGTCTGTCTGGAGCTGGACGGTCCGCGCGCGGAAGTGAAGGCCGCGATCAAGTGGCTGGAGAAACACGGCGTCAGCGTCGAGCCCGTCGAGATCAGCGCCATCGCGGGTTAGGATTCCCGTCGGTTTACTTGGGAACGGGCGAGAGATTCCCCTGCTCTGTCGGCTGCTTTTCCGCCAACAAGGGAACAATGAATTCGTCCATCGCATTCGCCGCGATTCCATTGGCGTGCGCGTTTGGATGCGGATCACGGCTGTTCACTGTCAGTGATTGCGGACTCAGGCCGCGAAAAGCCGGTAGCAGTTCGAGATGCGGCACATTCTGTTGCTTCCAGAACTCAGCCAGTTGGTCATGGACGAATTGGTATTCGTAATTCGTCCCCAGCGCGTGCATGAACGGAAACGTCGCGACCGCCAACCGACCGCCACCCTTCTCCACAACCCGCTGGAATTCCCGCAAGCGCGCCTGCTGTCGTTCCCAGACCTCGCCGCGATAGCCGTCCTTCACAAAATCAAAATACTTCGCCATGTAAGGATTCCGAGACGCCTCCAGACGGTAACCGAGCACGCTCGCAAAATAGCTGTTCCGCGTAAGCCAGCCTTGGTTTCGCACACCGCCGCCGATGGCCGCCGTCACCTTGCTCCACTCCGGCATCAGATCGCCGAGGTCATTCAGGCAATAGACGAGCACCACCAGATCAAACTCATATCCGTTCGCCGCGCCCTGCCGGATCGCGGCAATTTCCTCGCCGGTATCCAACCCGTTCTGCGCGATGAGATGCACTTCCCATTCGGGATGCGCGCGCCGCAGGCGATTGGCGAATCGGTCCTCCATGTCCGCGATGCCGTGACCCGTCGTGAATGAATCACCGACAAACGTCACGCGCCGTCGGCCTGGAGCAATCTTCGGC
>SCTL01000767.1 GCA_004297495.1 Verrucomicrobiota bacterium | reverse complement strand
GAATGTCCCGAATGCAAGCGACCAATTGTGAGTCGTCGCAACAAACACTGTCAGTATTGTGGTGCAGAACTGCCGGAACATCTGCTTTTCACGAAAGCCGAAATCGAAGCGCAAGACCGCCTCCGCGCAACAGAGGAGTTGGAACAGAAGATTCGCGAAGAAGCCCGCAAAGAAGCAGAACGTATAAACCCAACGGAAGGTTTATATTTCCGCGGCGAATTCGGTGATTTTTGACGCTGACTAAACCCAATTCGACAAATGAATTTCTTCATCCAACGCAGCGAACTGCGCGACCTCTACGACAAGGTCGCCGCCGGCGAACGCATTTCCGAAGCCGACGCGTTGCGGTTGTTTGAATCCAAGGACCTGAACGCGCTCGTCGCCATTGCCGATCTCGCGCGACAGAAGAAAGTGGGCAACCGCGCCAGCTATATTATCAACCGCTACATCAACTACTCGAATTACTGCATCCTGAGCTGCCAGTTCTGCTCGTTCGCGCGCAAGAAACGCGACGCGGACGGCTTCGAGTTGACGATTCCGCAGATGGTTGAGAAGGCGCGCGAGGCTTTGAAGCTGGGCATCACGGAATTGCACATCGTCGGTGGACTGCATCCCTCGCTGCCGTTCAGTTATTACGTGGATATGCTGAAGGCGTTGAGCGCGCTCAACGGCGAAATGGGGAGCGCACGCGCCCCGCGTGCCGGTTCGGACGCCTCGTCCGAACCTGCGTCATACAAACTTTCCGAAGAGAAGAAGTCAGTCGAACGAAATTTTCAGCGAGGCGCTGAAAATAACACGCGGGGCGCGTGTGCTCCCCGACTTCATTTGAAATGCTTCACCGCGATTGAAATTCTGCACCTCGCCTGGCTCGCGAAAAAAACCGTCGAGCAGACGTTGATTGAATTGAAGGACGCTGGCCTTGATTCCCTGACTGGCGGCGGCGCGGAAATTTTCCGCAAGGAAGTCCGCAGCGCCATCGCCAAGGGCAAGGAATCCGCCGAGGAATATCTGGACGTTCACCGCACGTGGCACAAGCTCGGCGGACGCAGCACCTGCACGATGTTGTTCGGCCACGTCGAATCGCTCGCCGACCGTGTGGATCATCTGCGGCAATTGCGCGCGTTGCAGGACGAGGCGCGCGCCAACGGGTTTGGATTTCTGCCTCCAGGCGGTCCGGAGCGCGGCGTTCACGCCGCTTCCGCGTCCGAGAACCCGGAACAATCGAAATCACCCGACCCATCGGCAGTGAAGCGGGCTGAAGCCCGCGCTCCTCACGGCGGCTTCGTTGGCTTCGTGCCGCTGCCGTATCAGCCGGAGAACAACGACATCCCGGTGCACACGCCGCCCACGGGCTTCGACGCGTTGCGCACCCTCGCCGTGAGCCGCATCTACCTCGACAACTTCGATCACATCACCGCCTACTGGGTGGGCCTGGGTCTGAAGCTGGCGCAAGTGGCGTTGAGCTACGGCGCGGACGATCTGCACGGGACGATCATCGAGGAACACATCTTCCACATGGCCGGCGCGACCTCGCCGCAATTGCAGACCGAAGCCGAAATGATCAAAGCCATCCGCGAAGCCGGCCGCACGCCGGTGCAACGGAATACGTTTTACGAACCCATCAAAGTTCTTGCGGACGGCCACCAGCCGACAGCGAATGAAACCGAGCCGCCGTCAAACAAATCCAAAGTGTTGGAAGACAATCTGGCGACGGCGTGAGTGATGGTCCTACTGTTCAATTAAGCTCGGATTCCATGAAACCCAAACGCGCCATCGATCTCGCCAAAGAATATCGTGAGCGAGTCTTCAAGTCCTTGCCGACCGATTCCGAGCCGTGGCCGTTGACTGGCGTCAAACAATTTCCCTGCGAGAGAGCGCTCTATTTCAGTCTGAAGCCGGACGAAACGCCGAACCAGTTGTTTCGGATCGTTTTCAATCAACGCAAGGAAATGATGCGTGTTCATGGTGAAATCGTGGCCGCAGGCACGATGTGGAGCTTGATCGTCACGCCTGATGGAGAGGGCTTCTGTAGTTTTCGTATAGCAAGTTATCCTTTGACCGGACGGGGTGAAACTGAGGAACAAAAGATTCCAATGATTGAACGATCCGTGGCGCTCTACGAGGATTTTGCCGCGAGGAACGGGCGAAAGACCGCAATGATTCAGGAGAAAAAATACCTGGTCTGTAGTGACGGGCGGCGTTTTCTCCTGAGCGAATGCGCGTGCGTTCCCATGATGAATGATGAGATCGTGAAGAATTTCAGGATTCCTTCTCACAAGGACACAATTCCTTGAACTATTGGCAATTTCACAATCGCCTTAACGCAAAGAGCGGACTGATTTTCCCCGGCGCGCGGCGTTCACGCCGCTTCCGCTCTCGCCCCCGGTCTAACGCAAAGGCGAAAAGACGGGGAGACGCAAAGAGCGGATTATTTTCCTCCCGGCTTTGCGCCTTTGTGTTGAACGGCTTCGATCTGCAATCGAACGATTCTCATTAGCCCCGGCTTCAGCCGGGTGTCCGGCGTCGAGAGAAAAATCCCAACCGCTTCCGCCTTCGCTGCGCTTTCGCCTTTATCGGATTTCGGCGCAACGGGTCGGCGCGACACGTCAGCGGTTTCCCGCGCGTTGTAAATCCATTTGGGATTTTCTCTGCGGCGTTGAGTCTCTCATAAATCCCGGCGCGCGGGCTTCAGCCCGCTTCAACGTCGTCAAACCAGTTGGACTCCGGCGGTATTTGGCAATCGAAAGCTCAAGCGGCGTGAACGCCGCGCCCCTGTCCCCATTTATGAGATCAATTCTAGGATTGAGCAGCCGGAGGCAAAGGCGAACGAGAACAAAATAATTGCTGTCGGCCGGGTTCGGGCTTTCTATGCTCGGGCCGCGTGCGAACAATTTTGCCCTTTCTAAAAAAGCTTTTGCTTATCACCGCTGTGCTGATGGCGGGACTGGTCCAGGCGGAGCAGACAAACCCGCCGCCGCTGCTCGTGTTGCCGCCGGAGACGGGTCGCGCCGTGGACGAAACGACGATGCAGCGCGTGTTCGAGGAGGTGAAAACGCCGTTCAAGTACGGCATCGTGCTGCGCGGCGAGACGAATCAACTCGTGGATTGCCCGAGCATTTTCCGCAGCGGCAAGACGTGGTTCATGATGTATGTCGCCATCACGGACAAGGTGGGTTACGAAACTTTTCTCGCGACCAGCCGCGATCTGTTGCATTGGGAGAAGCGCGGAAAAATTTTGTCCTTCAGCAAGACCGGCTGGGACGCGTGGCAGTCGGACGGCGGGCTGGCGTTGGTGAATCACGAGTGGAACGGCGATCACGCGCTGGAAAAATTCGCCGGCAAATACTGGCTCTCCTACATCGGCGGCGCGGCGCAGGGTTACGAGACCGATCCGCTCTCCATCGGGC
>SCTL01000766.1 GCA_004297495.1 Verrucomicrobiota bacterium | reverse complement strand
CCAACAACGGCCCGACCAACGCCAGCAGCGTCGTCGTCACCGATGTTTTGCCGGCGACGGTTAACTTTGTTTCCGCCGTTTCGTCGCAGGGCACTTGTTCAAACAACAGTGGCATCGTCACGTGCGATCTCGGCAGCCTGACCAACAGCGGCACGGCCACGATCACCCTCACCGTCCTCGCGACCGCCACCGGCTCGCTGTCCAATTACGTCTCGCTGACTTCTTCCGAAGTGGAAAACCTTCCGTCCAACAATTCCGACACTGAATTCACTTCCGCCGGCGTGGCCGACGTGGGCGTCACGCGCGTGGCGTCGCCCGATCCCGTGGTCGCTGGTCAGGTGCTGACGAACACGGTGACGGTCACGAATCGCGGACCGGACACGGCCACCAGCGTCTCGCTCGGTCACTTCGTGAGCGCCTCGATGGTCGTGGTGGGCGCAAGCACGTCGCAAGGCACGGTCTCAACCTCCGGCAATGTCGTGAATACCGAGTTGGGCAGCATCGCCGCCGGGGCCGTCGCCACGGTGACAGTGCTGGCGGTGCCGACGGTGTCCGGGACACTGTTCGACTCCGGCTCGATCAGCTTGAATGAAAGTGATCCCATCGGCGCAAACAACTTCTTCAACAATTCGGTCACCGTCACCAACGGCTCTGGCGTGTTTCAATTCCAACAATCGGCTTACTCGATCAGTGAGTCGGGCGGGGCCATCGTCGTCGTCGTGGAGCGCACGGGCGGCGTCTTCGGCACGGTCACGGTGGATTTTGCCGCCCTCAGCGGCACGGCCACTGCGGGTTCCGATTTCACCTCCACCAACGGCACTCTGACTTTCACCAACGGCGAGCTCATCCAGTATTTCACCGTGCCCATCACCGACGATGCTGCCGCCGAATGTAACGAAAGCTTCACGCTGGGCTTCAGCAATCCCACGGGCGGCGCGACGCTCATCGGCAACACCAACATCGCCGTCGAGATTTTTGACAACGAAATCACCGCCAGCGGCACCATCACGCTCGCGTCGCCGGCCATCAGTGGCAGCGCGAGTGGTTACAGCTTCAATCCCGTCATCAGCGCCGACGGCACGCGGCTGGTCTTTGCGAGTTATGCGACCAATCTCACGGCGGAATCCAACGGCGTTCCGGTGGAAAACATTTTCCTTCGCAATCTGCTTTCCAACACCGTCACGCTGGTTTCCCTCAGCACCAACGGCACGCGGGCCGACGGATACTGCGAAGCCCCGCAGATCGGGGCCGACAACCGCTTCGTGCTCTTCTACAGCGAAGCCAGCAATCTCGTCCCGGGCGCGGACTCCACTTACGGAGATTATTTCCTCCGCGATCTCGTCAGCGGCACGACGATTCTCGTCGGGCCGAAAACCAACGGCACCGGCTCGGCCAACTCCGGCACGTATGACGGGAAGATGACTCCGGATGGCAGTTTCATCGCCTTCGAAAGTCCGGCCTCCAACATCGTGACCAACGACACGAATGGCTTTTACTACGACATTTACCTGCGCAATCGCACCAACGCGACCGCCGAACTCGTCAGCCTGAACGCCTCGGGATCGGGCAGCGGAAATGCCGGCTCGTTCGACCCCGTCCTCAGTGACGACGGCCGCTATGTCGCCTTCGAAACCGATGCCACCGACCTCGCCGCCGTGACCGACAGCAACAGTGACGGTGACATTTACGTCCGCGACCGGCTCGGTGGCAGCAACATCCTGGTCAGCGTGAATAGTTCCGCGACCGGCTCGGGCAATGCCGGCTCGTACGATCCGCTCATCTCCGCCGATGGTCGTTACGTCGTCTTTTACAGCGACGCGAGCAACCTCGTCGCCAACGACACGAACAACGCCAGCGATATTTTCATCCGCGACTTGTTGCTGAACACCACCGCGCTCGTCAGCGTGAAAAGCTCCGGCGCGGGCACTGGCAATGGCGCATCCTACAACCATTCCATGACGCCCAGTGGCCGCTACGTCATCTTCGAGAGCGGCGCGGATGATTTGGTCTCCAACGACGGCAACGGCAAGACCGATGTCTTCATCC
>SCTL01000765.1 GCA_004297495.1 Verrucomicrobiota bacterium | reverse complement strand
GCCGCTGCCGGTCGGGCCGGTGACGAGGATGATGCCGTGCGGCAGTTCGACGACATGCTTGAAACATTTGAACTCGCGAGTGTCCATGCCCAGATCGGTCATGCCGCGCAACTTGGAGTTCTGGCGAAGGAGGCGCATCACCACCGCTTCGCCGTGCAACATCGGAATGACGGAGACGCGAATATCCACATCGGCATCCTCGACGCGAATCTTGATGCGGCCGTCCTGCGGCAGGCGTTTCTCGGCGATGTTGAGATGGCTCAAAATCTTTACGCGCGAAACGATGGCCGGCTGAAAGCGTTTCAACTGCGGTGGCACAGGCACTTCCTGCAACACGCCGTCAATGCGGTAGCGGATGCGAAACTCGTCCTCGAACGGTTCGAGATGAATGTCCGACGCACGCAGCTCAATGGCGTCGCGCAAAACCTGGTTGACGAACTTGATGATCGAGGCGTCTTCCGCCGCGCTGTCGAGGTCGGTGTCTTCGAGCTTGTCCTCGTCAACAACTTCAAAAGGTTTTTCCTCGTCGAGCGTGCCGATGGTGTCCGCGCCGACGCCCAGGCGCTTCTTCATCTCACGCTGAATCGCTTCGCTCGGCGCAAGTACAGGCTTGAGCCGCAGGCCCGTCATACTCTTGAGCGCGTCGAGTTCCTGCGTGGCGAAGAGTTTGCTCGTCGCGATTTCAACCGAGCCGTTCGCGCGGCGCAAAGGAAGCAATTCGCCTTTCAACAACAGCCGTGCCGGAAAGAGCGAGAGGACTTCCTTGTCCGGCTCGAGATCTTCCAGCGTGGTGAATTCGAGGCCGTACTCTTTGGCGAGCCAGCGGAGCACGTCCGCCTCCGACCGAACCGTCGCACTGCCGTGCCGCGTGAGCGAACGCGCGTCACTGGCGGAGAGTTGCTTGTCGGCAACCATCTTCGCCAGCAATTCGTTCGTCTCGGGAACGCTTGATTCCACAGCACTCATGGCCATGCGAGGTTCGTGTCGGTTGAGGCAGATTACTTCACCAGACCCAGCGAAAGCGCGACGGCTTCCTGCGAGGTGTTCAGGACTTTCTTCAAATCCTCCTGCGCGGTTACGAGCTTGGCTTCCTTGTCCTTCTTCTCGGCGCGCACTTTGGCCATGGCGGCTTTCAATTCATCTTTCGACGCCTTGGAATCAATCGCCTTCTCGAGCGCCGTGTCCGCCGCGCTCGGTTCGCCGCCGAAACCGCGACGGCGATTGCCGCCCTGCTGATCGGCGTTGTTGTTATCACCGCCGGGACGACGCATGAGCCGGCCAAAGTTGCCGCCCACACCGACTTCGCGACGCGCATCCATGACTTTCTGCACGCGCTCTTCGATGATCTTCCACTCGGCGTCATCCTTGACCGCCATCTGCTCGCGGATGTTTTCCATCATGCGCTGCTGGAATTGGGCGGGATCAAAATTTCCACCGCCGGGTCCGCCACCACCGCCGCGATTGCGCCGGCCCTGACGATCGCCTTCGGCTGCTCCCGCCGCCGGCGGATTGTCCTGCGCCACGAGATTGCCCACGCTCAACATCAGGGCCGAGCCGAGGCCCGCCACTGCCACTAACTGACTGATTCTTTTCATTTTGTTCTCCACGATTTTGGTTTGAGTGATTTAACGCGGCGCAAACGGCGCCACTTGCCGACTCCACGCGCGTATGCAAGCGCGATGCCAAGCTGAAAAATCAGCCTTTTCCGCCAGTTTTAAAATTCTACGCGCGCAATCGCTGCGCAAAAAAACTTCCGGCTGCGCAGTCTTTGCACGCGATGCAGTGTCTGCCGGCGCTTGGCTGTTCAATCTTCCGGCTCGTTTGCGCGTGCCCGAGAATTCCCTCTCGTTCTTCACCGTGTTCGGTTACACTGATTCAAGTTGCGAGACATTGCATGACACCAAAACTATTCACCGAACTCGGCCTCTCGGAAGATTTGCTCAAGGCCATTGATAGACTCGGCTTCGAGCAGGCCGCGCCAATTCAGGCCGCAGCCATCCCGTTGTTGATGGCCGGCAAGGACATCGTCGGCCAATCTCAGACCGGCTCGGGCAAGACGGCCGCCTTCGGCATTCCCGCCGTGGAAAAGGTTGACCCGAACCAACGCGCCGTGCAGGTGCTGATTCTTTGCCCGACGCGCGAACTCGCCATTCAAGTCTCCGAGGAAATCCACAAACTCGCGCTCTTCAAGCGCGGCATCAATGCGCTGCCGATTTACGGCGGGCAATCCTACGAGCGCCAGTTTTACGGCCTCAAGCAGGGTGCGCAGATCGTCATCGGTACGCCCGGGCGCGTCATGGACCACATGCGGCGCGGCACGTTGCGCCTCGACACGGTGAAAATGGCCATCCTCGACGAAGCCGACGTGATGCTCAACATGGGTTTCCGCGACGACATCGAAACCATCCTGAAAGATTCCCCGAAGGAACGGCAGACGGTTTTCTTTTCCGCCACGATGCCGCGCCCGATCCGCGACCTGATCGAAAAATACGCGCGTGATCCGCAGAACGTGAGGATCGAACAGAAGGCCATGACCGTACCGACGGTCGAGCAGGTTTATTACGAAGTGGATCGCCGCTTCAAGATCGAGCTGCTCATGCGGCTCATTGATGTTCACGATCTCAAGCTCGGCATCATTTTCTGCAACACCAAACGC
>SCTL01000764.1 GCA_004297495.1 Verrucomicrobiota bacterium | reverse complement strand
CCGCGTGAAACAACATCAGGCCGCAAAGTCTTCGACCTGCTAAAAATTTGGGCATTACTATGCATCTCACGCGTTGCAAAGATCAGAAGTCGGCATCACTTGACGAATTTTATAAAGAGGTGAGCGAGCTTGATAACTACACCAACCGCGAGGGAGGGAAGGCGATGCTTGACTTGATAGCACGCTTGCGAGCGTTGCCAAATGAGCGGCATGTTTTTGGCCTGACCTCACACCACCGACTGTGTTTGCTCGCGACAGACACCTATCGGTCGCCTTGGTTTGTCATCATTTCCGCTTTGGATAAGCGCAATTATTTTGTCGAGTATTTGATGCCAGAGCATATTGCTCCGTGGCCCCACGCCTACGTCAAAGGTGAAGCTAGTTCCGAGGAAGCTGCTATTCAGATGATTGTTGCAGCTATCGAGAAGTCGGAGGGATGGAGATTGAAGCCATGCCGTGATGCCTGAAATCGTTAGCGTCGGCAATTCTTGAAAGCCTTTCCGATAGACATTCTTCTACCGTGCTACCGCGTCACAAAATGTTCTGCACCGACAATCGTACTGCAAACTCCGCCCCACCGCCCGCCCGGCTCGCGGCGGTGATGCTTCCGCCGTGCGCGTCCACGATGGCTTTGCAGATCGCCAGGCCCAGGCCGCTGTTGCCGTTGGCGCGGGCGCGCGCTTTGTCGGCGCGATAAAACCGCTCGAAGAGGTGCGGCAAATCCTCCGGCGCAATGCCGCTGCCATTGTCCGCCACGGTCAGGCTGGCTTCGCCCGCGTGCGCGCGCGTCGCGAGGTGAATCTCCCCGTTCGCGCGGCTGTGCTGAATGGCGTTGGTGATCAGGTTGGTGAGGACGCGGGCCAGCAGGTCGGCATCGCCGCGCGTTTCCGCCGGGGATAATTCGCAGTTGATCCGCACACCGCGCGCATCGGCCAGCGGATGCAGTTGTGCCACGCAATCGCGCGCCACGCGGGCGAGGTCCAGCGGGTCGCGCCGGATTTTTTCCTGCCCGGCGTCGAAGCGCGCGAGTTGCAGGAGCGATTCGGTGAGCTTGCGCATCTGCTGCGCCGTGTCGAGACAGGCCTGGACGGTCTCGCGATAATCGGCGGCGGTGCGTTCGCGCGCGAGGGTGGTCTGCGCCTCGGAAATCATCACGGCCAGCGGCGTTCGCAATTCGTGCGAGGCGTCGGCGGTGAATTGTTTCTGCTGCGCGAAGGCGGTTTCCAACCGGGCGAACGTGGTGTTCAGCGTGTTCGCGAGCTGGCCGAGTTCGTCATCGGTTTCCGAAACGTTGATGCGCTCGGCGAGATTGCCCGCGGCGATGCGCGTCGCGGCGCCACTGATGACTTCAACCGGTTTCAACGCCCGTCCCGCCAGCAGCCACACGCCGCCGAGTCCCAGCAGCAAAACCGCGCAGCCGCCCGCAATCAGCCAGCCGGCGAACCGGCTCGAGGCGGCGAGTTCGGTCACGATGGTGCGCCCGGCGAGAATGCAATCGCCGAGTTCGGTGTAATGAAACGCCTCGCGCACCGTGCCGCGCGTGCGCAGGTAAACGCCCGTGTCGCGACCGGGCCGCAGCGGCTGCGTCACGTTGGCGGGCGCGTTGGTGGAACGGCGCAGCACCGCGCCGCTGTTGCGCGACCAGACCGTGAAATAAAAACTGTTCATGGAGTTTTCGTCGAAGAGCCGGGCCACGCTGTCGGATAACGGCGACTGCCTGACTTCATTGTCAAATTCCGGCGGGCGATCACGCGGGCCACCCGGGCCACCGGGACCATCGGGACCGCCAGGGCCGCCGCGCGGGCCGGAGTCAGGTCCAAAGTTTCCCGACGGCGGCGGACCCGCCGGGCCATCGCGAAACTGCGGCGGCCCGCCACGGTCCGGCGGTTCGCGGCGCTCGCCCAACAGGCCGCCCGCGAACGGCGGTGTCCGCACCGCCGCGCTCAGAGTGCTGACGCGCGTTTTCAATTCTTCGTCCAGTTGCGCGAAGCGATTCTCGCGATGCAGTTGAAACGCCGTGATGCCGAATCCCGCCAGCACGAACGTGAGCAGAAACGCGAGCCACAAGACGAAGCGCCAGCGGATGGATTTGGTCAGGAGACTCATGGGAACATTCAACATTCAACATTCAACATTCAACATTCAACGCCCAACGCCCAACGCATCCGCCAGATCGGCCTTGGACGTTCGACGTTGAATGTTGAAAGTTGAATGTTTCCATTTTCACTCGATGCAATAGCCCTGCCCGCGCCGTGTGGCGATGATTTGCTGGCCCAGCTTTTTGCGGATGCTGAACACGTGAACATCCACGAGATTCGAGAGTGTGTCGTCGGTTTCGTCGAACAAATGTTCGTAGAGTTCCGAGCGCGAAACCACTTTGCCGCGATGCAGGGCGAGGTATTCGAGAATGGCGTACTCGCGCGCCGTGAGCGTGACCGCCGCGCCGGCGTTGGTGACGGAGCGGGCGCGGGTATCGAGCGTGACTGCACCGAGTTCGATTTTGTTGGTCGTCTTGTTCGCGCTGCGGCGGATGAGCGCGCGCAGGCGGGCGAGCAGTTCCGGCAGGTCGAAGGGCTTGACGAGATAATCATCCGCGCCGGTGTCGAGGCCGCGCACGCGGTCGCTGGTGGCGTCGCGCGCGGTGAGCATGAGCACGGGCGTGCGTTTCTGTTTGCGGAGGCGGGCGAGCACTTCCCAGCCGTCGAGGCCGGGCAGCATCACGTCGAGCACGAGCGCGTCGTAGTTGTAGGTCTCGGCTTTGAAGAGGCCGTCGTCGCCGGTGCCGGCGGTATCAACGGCGTAGCCCTCCTCGCGCAAGGCTTTGGCGAGGTTGCGCAGCAGGCGCGGTTCGTCTTCGACGACCAGGATTCTCATCGCGATGGTGGTTGCGACTGTAGCAGGCCGGTGCGGTTGAGACACGATAATTGACATGCCGGACGCGCATTCTCGCACGAGGCGGATTAAGCCGCGATTAAGGCGGTCCACGAAAAATAATTCGCAGAAGTTCGCCGGCTTAATTTTGGCTTAATCGGTGGGCGCGTAGTGTGCGCGCGACGAAAAAGAAATTGTGATGCGCACCGTAACCCCATCGAACTTATGGGCGACGAAAATCCGGATTGAAACTTTCGAGACTGGCGATTTCACGCCGGCCATTCGGAAATTGGAGTGCGGACTTCAGTCCGCTTCCGCGCGCGGGATAAAAGCAGGCGTGGAGTTTCCTGCGGTTCAACGCTGCGCGCGACGAAGCGGGTTGAAGCCCGCGCTTCGCCGTCTGGGTTTCGTTGCCGCGCTCATTCTCTGGTCCGCCACGTCGCTGCTCGCGCACAACTCGCCCAGTTCGGCGGTGCTGCTGGATTTTTACCGCGACCGCGTCGGCGCGGAACTGACGCTGCCGCTGGCGGAACTGGAATTGAGTTTCAAACAATCGCTGCTCGCGAGTCCCGGCGCGGCGTACGCGCAACATCGCGACGCGCTGAAAGATTACGTGGCCACTCACATCCAGCCAGTGTCGCCGGACGGTCGCGTGTGGAGTGTGAAAGTGGAGAGTCTCACGCTGCAAACGAATCAACAGCCCTTCGATCTCGTCGCGCGCGTGACCATGACGCCGCCCGCCGGAGCAACGACGCGCAAATTCAATTTCAATTACTCGGTCATCAACCACGAGGTGATGAGCCATTGCGTTTTCGTTTCCGTGCGGAGCGATTGCGAAAAGCCGGGCGTCGTCGGCGAACCCGAATCGCTGGGCATGATTCATTTCACGATCACTTCGCTGGCCATTGATCGCACGCACAGCGGTCAGGGTAATCCGATTCGCATCTCTGCATCCGTTCTGAACTCAACAAACACTCCCCGAAAATGAAAACGCCAGACACCAACACCAACTCGCCGAAGAAAATACTCCGACTCGCTGCCGTTGCCGCGCTGATTTTTTCCGGCGCGACGAGCTTCGCGCAGTCGCCGACGAACGTCGTTGCCGTTTACAACGCGGCCCAGGCGTTTCTGGCGACGTTAAGCAGCAGCCAGTCCAACTCGACGGTGTATTCCCTCCTGCTCACCAACGCGAGGAATTGGTCGAATCTGCCCATCGGCGCCGCCACGCGCAACGGGCCGCGCTTCGATTCCCTCTCCGCCGCGCAAGTCACCGCCGCGCTCAACCTCGCCACCAACGCGCTCGGCACGAACGGCGCGTGGCTGTTCAACGAAATCCGTCTGGCGGACGGCCTGCTCGCCACGAGCGCCAGCGGGTACAGTTCCAATTATTATTACATCGCGTTCGTCGGCGCGCCCTCGACCAACTCGCCGTGGATTTTGCAGCTCGGCGGGCATCACATCGGCTACAACGTCTCGTTCAACACAACCAACCTTTCCGCCACGCCGTTTTTCGTCGGCGTCGAGCCCAAAGTCTGGACGAATAGCGGCGTGATTCATTCGCCGTTGACGAACAAGTTTGCCGCCGTGCTCAACTTGCGCCAGGCGCTTACCAGCAGCGCGCTGTTGAGCGGCACGTTCAGCGACATCGTGTTCGGCGCGAACGGCTCGGGGAATCACGACAATTACCCGCAGACTTATCCCACCAGCGGACGCGGCCAGCTTGTGAGTGCGTTGAGCGCATCGCAGCAGGCGCTCGTGAAAGCCGTGATCGAAGCGTGGGTGACGAACAGTTCACCGGCGGTGTCTTCGGTGCTGCTGCCCATTTACGAGAGCGACCTGGCGCTTTCGCAGACCTACGTCGGCTATTCCGGCAGCGACGCGACGATGGGCACGCAGGGAAGTTACGTCCGCGTGGATGGGCCGCGCGTGTGGATTGAATTCATCTGCCAAAACGGCATCGTTTATTCCGGCATCCATTTCCACACCATCTGGCGCGACAAACTCTCCGACTACGGCAGCAGCTTTGGCGTCTGCACGACGAACGTTGTTCCGACCATCAGCACTCAGCCGACCAACCGCACCGCGACCGCGGGCAACAGCACCACGTTCACCGTCGGGGTGAGCGGCACGGCGCCGTTCGTTTATCAATGGTATAAAGATTCGTCGGCCATCACGGACGCGACCAATGCGAGCTACACCATCGCATCCGTGGCGGCGGGCAACGCGGGAACTTATTCCGTCTATGTCCTGAACAACGTCGGAACTGTCACCAGTTCCAACGCCACCTTGACGGTGAGCGCGGCGGCGACTAACACCGCGCCGGCTTTGAGTGCGATTTCCGACCGCACCATCACGCCGGGCACATCGCTGTCCATCACAAACGTGGCGACCGATTCCGACACGCCCGCGCAAACACTGACCTTCGCGCTGCTCACCGCGCCAACGAATGCCACGCTCGGCGCGAGCAGCGGCATCCTGGCGTGGCGACCGCTCATCGCGCAGGCGGATTCAACGAACGCATTTTCCGTGAGCGTCACCGACAGCGGTTCGCCCGCCATGAGCGCGACACAAAGCTTCACGGTGTTCGTTTCCGCTGCCACCGCGCCGAGTAATTCCTCGGTGAGCTACACCGCCGGCACCTGCCAATTCTCCGTTGCCGGCATCGTCGGCCCGGATTACATCATCCAGGCTTCCACGAACCTGTCGTCATGGGAAACGCTTTACTCCACGAACCCGTCGGCGATGCCGTTCAGTTACACCGACACCAGCGCGAGCAATTACGCCGTGCGATTTTTCCGCGTGCTGCTCGGGCCTTAACCCCAGCTTAACGCGGCCTTCGCCAGGCTGGGCGGCATGATGAACCAGTTTTTCCTTCGCGTCCGATGCGTTGCCTTGCTGATCGCGTGCGGCTCGGCGTTGTCCGCGCGAGCGCAAACGGCGAATGACTCCAATCTGAATGACCGACGGCGTGAGTTCGATGGCACGCCGTCATTCGGCGCGGATGGTTTCGGCCCGCGTGGGTTCGGGGCGGGCGGACCGGGACCGATGCCGGAGCAAATCAAACTGCTCTCGCGCTTCGACCGTGACGGCAACCATCGCCTCGACGTCGCCGAGCGGAAAGCGGCGAGGGAATTTCTCGCGCAGGAAAGGACGAATCGCCCCGCGCACGGGCTGATGGGGCGTCCGCCGTTTGGGTTCGGTCGAGAGGAAGATCAATCGCCGCCGCAATCTGGACCGAAGCTCGCGCCCCCCGCCGTGAAATCATTTCCCGACGCGCCGCTTTACGACGCGAAGACGCTGCGGACGTTGTTCCTGGAATTCGAGAACGCCGATTGGGAAAAAGAACTCAGCGACTTCCACAACACGGACGTGGAGGTGACGGCCAAGCTCACTGTGGACGGAAAAGTTTATCCGAACGTGGGCGTGCATTTTCGCGGCGCGTCCTCCTACATGATGGTTGGCGAGGGGCGCAAGCGGTCGTTGAATGTCTCGCTGGATTTCGCGGACGAGAACCAGCGGCTCTACGGTTATCGCACGTTGAACCTGTTGAACTCGCACGAAGACGCGACGTTTCTGCGAACAGTGCTCTTCTCGCACATCGCTGGCGAATACGTGCCCACGCCCAAGGCGAATTTCGTGCGCGTGGTCATCAACGGCGAGTGCTGGGGCATCTACGTCAATCAGGAACAGTTCAACAAGGATTTCGTGAAGGAAAATTTCGGCACGACGAAGGGCGCGCGCTGGAAAGCGCCAGGCAGTCCGCAAGGGCGCGCGGGTCTGGAATATCTCGGCGAGGACGCGGCGGCTTACAAAAAAATCTACGAGATCAAATCCAAGGACGACGCGAAGTCGTGGACGGATTTGATTCAACTTTGCAAAGTGTTGAACGAGACGCCGGCGAATAGACTGGAGGCCGCGCTCGCGCTGATGCTGGACGTGGACGGCGCGCTGAAATTTCTCGCGCTGGAAATGACGTTCATCAACAACGACGGCTATTGGATTCGCGCGAGCGACTACAGCCTTTATGAGGACACGAGCGGGCGGTTTCACGTCCTGCCGCACGACATGAACGAGACGTTCAGCCTGCCGGGCGGGCCGGGCTTTGGCGGTGGCCGGCGCGGCGGCGGCGGCGAATCCACGAGCGGCGTCGAACTCGATCCGCTCACCGGATTGAACGATGCCGGCAAACCGCTCCGCTCCAAACTGCTCGCCGTGCCCGCGCTGCGGGAAAAATATCTCAGCTACGTCCGCGAACTGGCGGAGCAGTGGCTCGACTGGCAAAAGCTCGGCCCGCTGGCGGCGGAGTATCAAGCGCTCATCACCGACGCCGTGAAAGCGGACACGCGCAAGCTGGACAGCACGGAAAGTTTTTTCAGCAGCGTGACGAACAGCGTTCCACCCAATGCCGGAGTCCGCCGCGGCCCGCCGCAAATCAGTTTGAAGTCGTTTGCCGAGCAGCGGCGCGCCTATCTGTTGAAGCCAAGGCCGAAGACGTAACCATTCCCCAAAATCAAAGTTTTCCCGGGTTGTAACCGCAAAAAACAGGCTCGCGTCCGCCTTAATGTCACCTTAATGTAACTTGCGTAACATTCTCAGCATGAATTCGACCCGCCGTTTGCCCGCCTTACGAATCGCCGTGGCCATCCTGAGCCTGCTTCCGTGCCATTCCCGCGCCGCGGACGGTTCGGTGGTGCTGAAGGTGACTAACAACGCCGTCATGCTGAAAGTGGACGGCGACAAGGACGACGATTGGTGGATTCAGAGTTCCACGAATCTGAGTTCGTGGACGACGCTGACGAATTTCGGGAGTTTGCTTTCGGGCAACGAAACCAACGCCCCGTGGCGCGCCAACGGCGTGCCTGCGACCACGCCGACCTACTTCCGCGCGAAGCAAACCGCTGGGCTTTATGATCCGTCCATTCTCCGCACCTTCACGCTCAGTTACACTCAAGCCACGCTGACCTCCTTCACCTCGGCGCTCGCCACCGCCAAGAGCACGGGCGTGAATGTCTATTGCCCGCAACTGACCCTCGATAACGGCGCGACGAACGTTTCGGTCGGCGCGCGGTTCAAGGGCATGACGTCTTACTCGCAGTCCGGCTACAAGAAATCGCTGAACGTCGAGATGGACTACATCGTCACCAACGCCGACCTCATGGGCTTTACCACGTTCAATCTGAACAACGCCTTCGGCGACACGACCGTCATGCGCGAGCCGGTCTATTTCACGCTCATGTCTGAATACTGCTGTTCCCCGAAGGCCTGTCTGGCGCAGCTCTACATGAACAGCAGCAATCGCGGCGTCTATTCGCTCGCGCAGCAGGAGAACAACCAGTTGATCCGCGCCTATTTTCCGAGCGACAACGGCGACCGCTGGCGCACGCCCAATCCGCCCAACGGCACCGCCAACTGCGCCTTCGGCTACCTCGGCAATACCAACGTCAGCACCTACATTCCGTATTACGAATTTCACACGCAGAACGCCACGACCAATGTCGCCTACGCCCGCGTCATCAACGCCATCAACATTCTCAACAACACAGCCACCAACCAGCTTCGCGACGCCGCCGAAAACGTCTTCGCCGTGGATAGCTGGCTGTGGTTCCTGGCGTGCGAAAACATCTTCGTGGACGACGACAGCTACTTCAACAAGGGTTCGGACTACAGTTTCTATTGGGAGATTGAAAGCGGTCGCATCCATCCCGTCGAGCATGATGGCAACGAAGCTTTCGCCGCCGCCATCAATTACACGCTCTCGCCGGTTTATGGAGCGACGCTCACGTCCCGCCCGTTGCTCTACAAATTTCTCCCGATCAACGAACTTCGGCAGCGTTACCTCGCGCACTTCCGGACCATCATGACGGAGTTCTACAACCCGGCCACGATGAACAACATCATTGACGCATTTTCCGCCGTCAGCACCAACGCCATCGCGAATGACCCGTTGCGCGGGTACACGGGCCTGACGAGTTATTATTCCGCCGTGACCTCGCTCAAGCAGTTCGTCACCAACCGCTACAATTATCTCACCACAAACGCCGAACTAACACCGCTCCAGCCCAACATTGGGTCCGTCACCGGGCCGGCTGCCGCCGTTTACGCCACGAACATTCCCACGATCAAAGCCAGCGTCACCTCCAACGCCGGCAGCGGCGTGAATTCCGTCTGGCTTTATTTCCGCGACAAGCCTTATGGCCGGTTCACTGTGCGCCAGATGTTTGACGACGGCGCGCACGGCGACGGCGCATCCGGCGATAATGTTTATGGCGCGGTCACGACGAATTATCCAGCCGGCAACAAGATTCATTATTACATCGAAGCCCGTGCCACGAACGCCGCCCAGGCCGCGCGCTTCTCGCCCGCGCGCGCAGAAGCCGTCACCTACGATTATGACATCTCCCTCTCTGCCGCCGCCAGCACGAGCGTGGTCATCAACGAATTCATGGCCTCGAACACAAGTACGATTGCCGACCCGCAGGGCGAGTTCGATGATTGGATTGAATTGCGCAACCTCACCCAATCCACTGTGGACCTCACCGGACTTTATCTGACCGACGAGCCCGCGAACCCGCGCAAGTGGCCGTTCCCGAGCGGCACGACCATTCCCGCGAACGGCTACCTGTTGGTTTGGGCGGATGAAGACGGCCTCGCCATGCCGGGCCTGCACGCCAATTTCAAACTCTCCGCTTCCGGCGAACAAATCCTGTTGATTGACACCGACGCGAACAATAATCAGGTGCTCGACTCGATCACGTTCGGCGCGCAGTCGGCCGACATCTCTTATGGCCGCACCGCCGCCAACGCCGACGTGTGGAGCACGATGACGCCGACACCCAACGCCGCGAATCAATGAGGGAAAACATTCAACATTCAACATTCAACCTCGAACGTCCAAGGTTCGCTGGCTGGACGTTACTTGAATATTGGAAGTTGAATGTTGGATGTTGGACGTTCCCCGCCTTCTGCCTTTTCGTCCTGCTATGTTCAGCGTGCGCCGAGCCGCTGCGCACCACCTCGTTCGACAAATCCGGCGCGCTCGCCTGGACCAACGCCACCGTGCCCGGCATCGTCACCGTAGAAACCTCCAGCGGGCCGAACAGCAATTGGGCCTCGGCGCAAAACACGTTTTCCAACACCTCGACGGGCCAGACTTCCGTGGCGGTGGACAGCTCGAATAAATTTCTCCGCCTCCGCAGCGTGGACGTTTCACCCACAGCGCAGGGCTTCACGAATTTGATCAAAGCCTACGGCCTGCTCGAAACCGTCGCCGGCAGCGGCGTCGGGCGCACCGACGGCGTAAGTTACTGGGACGCTCAGTTCGAGAACGGCCCGGCGATTTCCGCCGCGCTCTCGCGACCGCATTACGCCATGGCGGACAAGGCAGGCAACATTTACATCGCCGACAAGAACAGTCATTCCGTCTTGCGCGTGGACACGAACGGCAACATTCACACGCACGCCGGCACGCACGATGGCGGGTTCAACGGCGAAGGCCCGGCCACGGCCACGAATCTGCAACTCAATTTCCCCAACGCGCTATGGGTCCGCGCCGACGGCACCGTCTATGTGCTCGATACCGACAACGCCCGCGTCCGCCGCGTGGACACCAACGGCGTGATGCAGACTTTGTTTTACGCCAAAAGCGATCCCAGCACGCCGCTCGGTGGCGGACGCTGCCTCTGGGTGAAGGATGACGAATCGCTCGCCTACTTCGGCAACAAGGACAAACTTCGCAAGTGGACTCCCGCTGGCGGAGTCGTGTCCCTGGCCACAGGTTTTACCGAGCTTGGCTGTTTCTATGTCGAGCCGAGCGGCAATCTGCTCGTTGCCGACCGCAACGCCTACTACGTTTATCGCGTGTTCACCAACGGCACGCGCGTCATCATCGCCGGCAACGGCACCACCAGCGGCGGCGGCGATGGCCAGCCCGCGCTCACCAACGGCATCTTCGGCCCGCGTGGACTCTGGGCCGTGCCCACGGGCGGTTATCTGCTCCTGTTGCACGACGGCGCGCAACTCTGGTATGTGGACGCCGCGAACATCATGCACCTGCTCGTCCACGGCGCGGGCGGCAGCGTCTTCATCCACGGCGGCGACGGACAATACTTTTACAACCTGGATGAACAACGCATCGGCGAAGGTCGCAGCGTCTCGATGGATTGCGCGGGCAACATCATCCTGTGCGAGAGCGATTACGGTTTCATCCGGCGAATCCGGTTTCAGCGGATGCCGGGAAATTGAACCTGTGAACATTCAACATTCAACATTCAACGTTCAACGCTCAAGGAACTCGGCGCGTGCGCGCCGGAATCCTTCGGTGTTGAATTGTGAATGTTGGACGTTGCATGTTTCC
>SCTL01000763.1 GCA_004297495.1 Verrucomicrobiota bacterium | reverse complement strand
TCATCGTTGCCGGTGTACCACACGAAGAAGTAGCCATTCGTCGCGTAGCCGGGGTGGAACGCCAGCCCGAGCAAACCTTCCTCACTGCCGACGCTGGTTTCCGAGCCGGTCACTCGCCCCGTGATGTCCATGAAGATCGTGCGGCTCGGACTGGCAAAGTTCGTGATGACAACGATGCGCCCGCGCTTCTCCAAAATGAACAGGCGGTTCGTTTCGCCGGGAGGCGTGGCCATCGTGACCGGGTTCGTGAAGATCATCCCGCCAAACACGTTTGAGCCCATGAATCCGTAACTCGGCGGGTTTGTGGGCATGACCAGCGAAGTGTTCGGCACGCGCTGCAAAGGAGCGGCGACCGTGGAAGTCAGTCCAGCCGCCAGCACCAGCCAGGCGAATGCGCGAGACGACAAAATGAATTTCATGCGCGGCCAAGAAACTCCCCTGCCGGCGCTGAATTGTCAAAGACTCTGCCTTAGAACAAACGGCTGAGTCATAAACCGCCGCTCGTTCAACCGGCTTTCGCCGCGCGTGCGGCTTTCACGAATTCAGCCGCCATCTTTGTGAGCGCGGCCCAGTCGTCTTTTTCCAAAACGTCTTTCGAGATGAGGGAAGAACCCGCGCCAACCGCAGCCACGCCGGCTTTGAAAAACTCGCCAATGGTTTTCAAATCCACGCCGCCGGTGGGAACGATCTTGAGATGCGGCAACGGCGCGCGCAAAGCCCGGATGTAATTCGGGCCGAGCGTGTCCGCCGGAAAAATTTTGATGAAATCCGAACCCGCCTCGTGCGCGATCTGCGCCTCGGTGGGCGTGTACGAACCGAGCATGATCGGCTTGTTCGCGGTGTGCGCGAGCGGAATGAGTTCAGTCCGGCAGATCGGGCTGACGACAAATTGCGCCCCGGCATCCAGCGCCGCCTGGCAATCATACGGCTTGAGAATCGTACCCACGCCGATGAGTGCGCGCTCCCCGAGTTTTTCGCTCGCCTCGCGAATCGCGGCGATGGCGTTGGGCGTGGTCATCGTGATCTCCACCGCGATGACGCCGCCGGCGACGAGCGCCTCGGCGAGCGGCACGGCTTGGTCAGCCCGTTTGGCGCGAACGACGGCGATGACGCCGGGGCTGAGAAGTTGTTCGATGATTTGCTGCTTGGTGCGCATAAACCGAGAATGCGAAGTTTTAGAAACGATGACCAGAGGAAGTTTGTGTGAGCGAGGCGGATTTCTAATCGCCGATTTCCGCCTCCTCACGGCGGCGGCTACGAATTGCGATAAGCCTCAGCCAACAGCGTGATCGGATGAACCACGCGGAGTTGCAAACCTTGTTGCTTCGCGCCGTTGATGAGTTGGAGCAGACAGCCAGGATTGGCCGTGGCCACGACGGTCGCGCCCGTGGATTTGATATGCTTGAGTTTGCGTTCGAGAAGCTGCCCGGCCATTTCGGGTTGCGTGAGATTGTAAATGCCCGCGCTACCGCAGCACCAGTTCGCCTCGGGAAGCTCGACGAGTTTCAATCCGGGAATCGCGCGCAAAATTTCACGCGGCTGATTCACGATTTTCTGGCCGTGGCTCAAGTGGCAAGACTCGTGATAGGTCACCACCAGCGACGGGCTCATGCGAAGTTTCTCCCTCTCCCCATCCGATTGGGAGAGGGCCGGGGTGAGGGGTTTGTCAATTTGAACCTGATGGGCTTCGGGTTTCTGAATCCCGATTTGGCACAGCCATTCATGAACATCCTTCACCTTCGCGTCCCAAAGCTCCGCGCGCTTCGCGTAGGCCGGATCATCCGCCAGCAGCTTCGCGTAATGCTTCAAGTGCGACCCGCAGCCGCCGGCGTTCGTGATGATCGCGTCGAATTTATCGGGCGGGAACTGATCAATGTTCCGTCGCGCGAGTTGTTGCGCGAGCGTCCACTCGCCGTTGTGCGCGTGCAGCGAGCCGCAGCAGTTTTGTTCCGCTGGCGTGAAAACCTCGCAGCCGTTCGCGGCCAGCACTTCGACTGTGTCGCGATTCACATCGCTAAAGGTCAGGTCCTGCGCGCAACCGGTGAGCATGGCCACGCGAAATCTTTTCTCGCCCACGGCGCGAGTGACTGGCGCGATGAGTTCGGCGGAAAATCTGGCGCAGACATCCGGCGTCATGGCTTCCAGTTCGCAGAGGCGTTGTGGCATGAGTCGCATGAGGCCGATGCGACGGATGAGGGTTTGCAAACCGAGCTGCTGATAGAGTCGAAGAATTTTTCCCGCCAATTCCAGCCGCCGCAAATCCATGAACAGCCAGCGCACGGTGAAGCCACGGATGAAGTCACGCTTGGGCGAATGCAGAACGCCGCTGTCTTCGACTTCCGCCCGCGCGTGCTCGAACAACTCGGCGTAGTTCACGCCCGCCGGGCACGCCGTCTGACACGCGAGACAGCCGAGACAGAAATACATTTCCTCGCCGAACGCTTTGGTGGCTTCCAGATTGCCATCGGCGATGGCGCGCATGAGCGCGATGCGTCCGCGCGGACTGTTGCGCTCCAGCTTCGTCGCGTCGTACGTCGGGCACGTCGGCAGACAGAGGCCGCAGTGCATACATTGCTGCACGACGGAGTAGTCGAGGTCTTTGAGATGCGAATGGCCCGCGCTCATCAATCAAACATCTTCCCCGGATTCAAAATCCCGTTCGGGTCGAGCGCTCGGCGGAGTTCGCGCATCACGCGCATCTGGGCGTCGCCGGCGAATTTTGGGAGAAAAGATTTCTTCGCCACGCCGATGCCGTGTTCGCCGGTGATCGTGCCGCCGAGGCGAATGGCTTCGTCGAAGATTTCTTTGAAGGCTTCTTCCACGCGATGCATCTCCTCTTTGTTGCGTTCGTCGGTGAGGAAGGTGGGATGCAGATTGCCGTCGCCCATGTGGCCGAACGTGCCGATGCGCAGGTTGTGTTTCTTCGCCACGTCAGCGACGAAGCGGACCATCTTCGCCAGTTCACTGCGCGGC
>SCTL01000762.1 GCA_004297495.1 Verrucomicrobiota bacterium | reverse complement strand
CAGCGGCACTTTGAGAATGGCCGGGATGACGACCAGCGGATTCGCCGCCGCCACGGAGTCCTTCATCGCCACCGCCAGGAACGCCATCGGGAAATAGAGGCAACCCAAAACCGTCGTGACCATGATGTAAAGTCCGAGTCCCTGCTGATCGCCAAAAAACGCCCACGCCCAAAGGGCGATGGGAACCCCGAAGGCGACGCCGACCGTGCCCGCGAACTCAAAGAACGCGGCGAACAATCCATCGAACTCCGGCAAACCCGGCAGTTCCTTTTCCTCCGCCGCCGTGGCGTGAATGATGTTCTGCATGAACGAGAACAAATATCCGAGCGCGGCCATCTTCATCAAAATAGCGAAGCCGCCGCTGACGAAATCCAGCGCCGCAAACAGAATGGTGGCGATGATCAGAATCATCACGCCCGCGCCGCGAAACGGGTAGATGAACGCGGCGGGCAGGAGGGCGAAAAATCCTTTGGGCCGGTCCCCGCGCGCCATGTGGACCTGCACGGGCGTGACTTCCACGCCGCAACTGCGGCAGTATTTTCCGACCACACCGCCGACGTTGCGCGTCGTCACGCACAGGTCGCAGAAAAAATTTCCGCACTGATCGCACTGAAAACGCGCCAGGGTTTTCTGGTGAAATTTGCAGTAGGCCTTGCCGACATTTTTTGCCGCGTGGGCGTGGCGCGTCGTCGCTGGATGCGCTTCGGGGGCAATCGGCGCGCGCACGACCGTGGGCGGAGGCGGGGCGGATTCGGCGGCGGGTTCAGCCGGGCGCGAGATGCTCAAACGCGGTTTGATCGTCACGGAACCCGGTGCCACCGGTGCCACCGGCGCGCTGGCCGTCGTCGGCGCAGCCGTCGGCGCGGGTGCGACCGGCATGGAAATCCGAATCGGCGCGGAGGCTGAGGGCGCGGGCCGCGCGACGACGGTGGCTTGAACCGGCGCTTCAAAAATCATGTCCACCGACCCGAGTTGCACGTGGCAGCCGGGGCGCAGCAACATTTCCTGCACCGGCGCGCGGTCCACAAACGTGCCGTTGGTCGAGCCGAGGTCTTTGAGCAGAACACCGTCGCTGCCGAGATTGAACTCGCAATGCACGGTGGAAATGGAGGGATGATTGATGCGGACGTCGTTCTGTTCACCGCGGCCGACGCGGTTCGGGCCGGGGCGCAACTGCATTTCCCACGCTTGCGGCGTGCCCGGATTGATCACGATCTTGTGGGCCATGTTCGGTTTTGGATTAGAGTCGGGGCAAGTGTTATTCTCCCGCGCAAAACTTGTCCAACAAATTCTCCGCGCGAACGGCTTGCCGCTCAAACCGTCTTGCGATGGCGCAGGCGATCCAGCGCCACCGCCGCGATGATGATGCCGCCGATGACCATTTCCTGAACCCACTTCGGCCAGCCCATCTGCTGTCCGCCCATGTAGAGAATCGTGATCGTCAATGCGCCAATCAGCGTGCCGAGGATCGAACCTTCGCCGCCGTTGAAACTCGCGCCGCCGATGATGACCGCGGCGATGACGAACAATTCATACATCACCGCGCTCGTCGGCTGGCCGATGCCGCCGATGTACGAGAACTGCATCAAGCCCGCTACGCCGCAAAAAAATCCACCAGCCATATAGACGAAAAGTTTCGTGCGCCCGACCGGCACGCCGCAGAGCCGCGCGGTTTCCTCGTTCGAACCGACGGCGAAAATGTGCCGGCCCAGTCGCGTGTAACGCAGGATGAACGACGACACCGCGACGCCCACGAGCAGAATCCAGATTCCCGTCGGCAGGATTTGCCAACTGCGCGTCGCGCTCGATAGTGTCGGGTCCATGATCGTGTTGATCCAGGTTTCTTCCGGCGGATAAATGTCGCGTTCGTGCGCGATGCCTTTCGCCAGGCCGCGAATCATGCCCATCGTGCCCAGCGTGACGATGAACGGCACGAGCCGCAGCCCGACGACCATCGCGCCATTCGCCAAGCCGGCCAGCGTCGAGATCAAAACTCCCGCCCCCACCGCGAGAACCGGCGTGAGCACGG
>SCTL01000761.1 GCA_004297495.1 Verrucomicrobiota bacterium | reverse complement strand
TCCGATCTCGAAACGGCAGCGTTGGCTCTGAACAAAAACTAAAACCCTGAATGCCCTCAAAGGCGAACAGCTAACAACTAAGTAGTGTATATGCACACAATATTGAAAAACAAAACCACGTTGGTCACTGGAGTGACTTCCGGCATCGGTCGGGAAATCGCACAGTTGCTAGCGGAGCGAGGCGCACGAGTGTTCGGCACAGTGCGAAATCCGCAGACCGCAAACCCTATTCGCGGCGTTGAAATCGTCCGCATGGAAGTGACGGATGACACCAGCGTGAACGAGGCAGTTCAAAGCATTGAGAAGAAGGCCGGGCCGGTTCAGCTTCTGATTAACAATGCCGGTTACGCGGTCACAGGTGCGTTGGAAGAAACGAGCATTGAGGAGGCGAAGCAGCAGTTTGACACCAATTTCTTTGGCGTGCTGCGCGTGACGAATGCCGTTCTGCCGAAGATGCGGCAGGGTGGTTATGGCCGAATCGTCAACATCAGTTCGGTGCTGGGTTTTCTTCCCGCGCCGTATCAGGGGATGTATGCCGCTAGCAAACATGCCGTGGAAGGATACACCGAGACGCTGGATCATGAAGTCAGGCGTTTCGGCGTGCGCGCGATGTTGGTCGAGCCAGCTTACACGAAAACCAAAATCGCCGGACATTCCAAATCCGCGAAAGTCACGCTCGACGTTTACGCGGCGGAACGAAAGCACATGGCTGAACTGGCGGACCGAGAGGTGGAACGCGGCGATGATCCGCGACTCGTTGGGGAGACCGTGTGGAATGCGTTGAGCGCGAAGTCGCCGCGATTGCGTTATCCGGTTGGCAAAGGCGTTGTCTTGAGCCGCCTGCGCCGCTTTGTTCCTGCGGGAATGTTCGACCGAAGTCTTCGCAAACAATTTCAATTGGACTGAAAATCTCGCCTGAAAAATATGAAAGCACTTGTTTTGAAACGTTACGGCAAATCAGACCAAACCGCGTTTGCCGACATTTCCAAGCCGAAGCTCAAGCCCGACGAAATCCTCGTTCAGGTTCACGCGGTCGGGTTGAACCCAGTTGACAACATCATTCCAAAAGGAACGTTCAAGCCCTTTCTGCGGTTTGAATTGCCGGCCACGCTGGGCAGCGATTTGGCGGGCGTCGTGGCGGAGGTGGGAAATCGCGTGACGCGCTTCAAGCCGGGCGATGCCGTCTTCGCCAGCATCTTTGATCTCGGCACGGGCGCGCTCGCCGAGTTTGCGGTCGTGCCCGAGAACGCCGCCGCGCTCAAACCCTCGAATCTGGACTTCGTGCAGACGGCCTCGATCCCGATGGTCGGACTCACGTCGTGGCAGGCGCTGAAGGAGCGCGCAAAACTCAAGCCCGGCCAAAAAGTGTTTATTCCCGCAGGCTCGGGCGGCATTGGCACGTTCGCGATCCAACTTGCGAAACACCTCGGAGCAAAAGTGGGGACGACCACAAGCACGGGAAACGTGGACCTGGTGCGAAGCCTCGGGGCGGATGAGGTGATTGATTACAAGAAACAGGAATTTGAGGAGGTGCTGCGGAACTACGACGCGGTGCTGGGCACTGTGAAAGGTGATACGATTGAGAAATCACTTCAGATTCTGAAGTCCAAGAG
>SCTL01000760.1 GCA_004297495.1 Verrucomicrobiota bacterium | reverse complement strand
TCGCGTTCCAGGTCGCCAGCCGCGTGGACTCGCGCACGATTCTCGACGCGATGGGCGCGGACAAATTGCTCGGCAAAGGTGACATGCTGTATCTCCCGCCCGGCAGCGCGAAGCTCATCCGCGCGCAGGGTGCGCTCATCACCGATCACGAAATCCAGAGCATTGTGGACTTCATCGCGTTGCAGGCGAAGCCGAGTTACGAAATGGAAATCCACCAACAACTTTCCAAACCCGCCAGCACGGCCAGCGAGAGCGGCATTGATGAGGATGAAGACATCATCCAGGACTGCATTGAAGTCATCCGCAGCGAACAGAAGGCCAGCGTGTCATTGCTGCAACGGCGGCTGCGGCTGGGTTACGGCCGCGCGGCGCGCATCATGGACGAACTGGAGAACCGCGGCATCGTCGGCCCGAGCAACGGCGCGGAGCCGCGGGAAATCCTGATTGATCTGGACGGCGGCGGCGCGGACGGCGGCGGGCAGAGCGCGGTGTGAAGTTGCAATTGTTATCCGATGAAGCGGCGAGTTTCTCTCGACAAACCATTTCGATGAAGAAAAAGACAAGACTAGAAACAAGATGGGCTGTAAGACTGGTGGCCTATTTAAATCATAGGCGGCCGGCCCTTTGTATGATGCGTTCAGTCTCAGTTCTGTTTGTTGCGGTCGCGCTTACCGGATGTGTTCAGAATCCGGATGAAAAGCCCGCGAACGCCGACTTGGTGGGCACTTGGATTCCCACTACTCACAACTCCCGTCCTCCGACGCAGTTTCTTCGACTCAACGCAGACTATAGCTTCGTAGCTACAAACTTTCCCGTATCTACGAGCTTTGGGCAAGCAACGCTCGCGCAACCTTATCTCCAATCAGGCACTGGAATATGGCGGCTCGAATCTTCTTACGCTGCATGGGATATTCGATTGCCACTGCCGAGCGGAGAATATGCTGTCACGGTGCGGGGACGAAAGCGCCCGTTCGTGCTCACACAAAGTGTTCAATCTGATGACGACAAACTGAAGGCCCGTCGGCTGGAGGATTTTAAATGAGAGGCGTGCCGCCTAATAGCGGGATAGGTTGCAACTAAACGTGTTTTGTTCCTTCAGAATCCTGACGTTGCTCCCATTTTCGCGTCTGCGTCACATCTGCTCCGACATTTCGATGCCGAGAATCTCCAGGCTCTGTTTCAAAACGCGCGCGGTCAGGTCGCACAAGGCGAGACGGCTGGCGCGTTGCGCGGGTTCAGGCTTCGCGCGTAATACAGAGATGAGTTATCATAGTTTCTATTCAGCGGCAGGGGACCTGCCGTTGAACCCGAAAGGCCCAGTATGACCAATGACGAATTGATCCTCGTCGCGCGGACGCACACCGCGGACATGCCCCAACTCTCCGGCAAGCCGTGGGCCACTTTGGAGATGCTGCCGAAGATCACCGTGACGGACACGGTGATCGTCACCTTCGAGAGCGACCAGCAGCCGGAAAAGATGTTCGTGGTGCTGGAGCGCGAGTCGGGCAAGTTCGTGCTCTCCGGGTTGCGGCCGCAAAAGCCCGGCGCGGGGCGCTGATTGGCGTGGCTGGCGGCGTTTTTTCTGGCGCGCGGCATTTATGCCGCTTCAACAACCATTGCACTCTGTTCGTTGAAGCGGGCTGAAGCCCGCGCCCCGAGGGCAAACAAAGAATTCCGCTGTTTTTGAATGGCTTGCGCGTTTTGGCCCGTCGTTTTAGTCTGCCCGCGCGGTTTCCAGCCACCGAGCCAATAACCAGCGGGCCATGATTAAAAAACGAGCCATCAAGCGCGTCAGAAAAGCGGCCACGCGCCGTCCCGCAAAGGCTCGTCGAACCGGCCGGAGAAAGACCCGTAAGCCTGCCGCCAAGAAAACTTCCGTCAAAAAAGTTCCCCGCAAACGAAAAGTGGCGGCGGTCAAACGCCCGGCCAAACGTCCGGCCAAAATAACCAAACCCCGGGTCGTCGCGGTTCGGCGGCGTGTGACCAAGCCCAAAGTAGTTCGTGGAAAGAAGACCCCGGCAGTCAAAAGAATTTCTCCCGCCGTCGCGAAACCGGTCTTCGTTCGGATCAAACCCTTTGAACTGCGCGGGCTGGTGAACTTGGTCGCGCAGCCGCCATCTGCTGAACTCGCGACACCTTCGCGCACTGTCCGCGTCGAAGTGCCGACGATTTTGCTGGAAGGAGATCACGCGGAACTTCCGCCTCCGCCGCATGTGCCCGGCAAAAAATTTGCGCTCGGTCCGACGACGAGCGAATCGCCGCGCTCGCAGCCGCAAACGGAATTGCCCGCCGGCTACGGCAGCGGCACGATTCACGCCACGGCGCGCGACCCGCACTGGCTTTACGTGAACTGGGATTTCACGCGCGAACAGCAGATGCAGTTCAACACGCGATCCGCCCACGGCCATCTCGTGTTGCGTGTCCAGGCGGATGAACCGAAAAGTCCGGCGGCTGCGGAAGTCCACGTGCATCCCGAGTCGCGGCA
>SCTL01000759.1 GCA_004297495.1 Verrucomicrobiota bacterium | reverse complement strand
TGCTGTTGTCGTAGCCCCAATACCAGGTCTGGCCGCCGTAGTTGCCGCTGGTGTCGGTGAGCACGTAGCCGTCGTCGTAGTTGTAATTCTCGCCGTGCGGCGCGACGCGCGGCGTACCGGACAGCGGGAGGCCGACCGTGGTGCCGCGGAAGCGCGCGGACATGTTGAAGCCGAGCCGCGCGGAGGCGCTGAGGCGGTTGGTGACGTATTCCTCCGCCCGAACGGCGGCGGGGAGGACGGCGATGGCCACGGCGAGCAACAGCGCCCGGGAGAGTTTCGCGTTTTGAGTTTTCATGTTCGTAAATGGTTTCGTGTTCACGGTTGATCGGTTCAGGGCGACACGATGACTTGGTAATAGCGGCTCGACACGGAAGCCGGCGTGCTGAGGGTCTTGGGCGGGCCGTCGTCATACCACTGCGTGCGCGTGGCGTTCGCGGTGACGGACGGCGTGGCGACGTTCCACGGCGAGGTGAGGTTGTCGCGATAGATGATCGTGTAGGTCGAGCCGGGCACGCTGGTCCATTCGAGGACGAAGCGGGCGGGCGAGAAGCGGTTGTCCATGAACGGCGGGAGGAGCGCGATGGCGCCGACACCGCTATTGGTGCTGGCGGTGGGCAACACGGCCTGCACTTCAATCGAGTTGGTGAACGGCTTGCGGTCCGGCACGTAGAATTCCAGCGTGAGCAATACGCTCTGGCCCGGATTCAACGGCGCGTTGTGCTGCACGTAAGGCCGCGAATCGAAGTTCGTGCCGCTGGCGTTGTAGAGGAAAACATTCGTGCGCGGCACGCCGGTGGGGGAGTTGAGGTTGCCCACGAGCACGCGCACGGCGGCCACGGTGGAGAAGCTGGAGTTCGTCACGGTGACGAGTTCCTCATACAAGCCGGTCTGCGCGTTGAGCGTGGGCGCGGTTTTGTTCACGCCGAACTGGATCGGCACGACGGTGGTGCTGACGCGCGAGCCGGCGTCGGTGCCGTTGTTGTTCGTGGGATTGAGATCGAGCGTCGCTGCGCTGCCCGAGGCGATGTTGACGAATGAGCCGTTGGTGGGCGCGATGACGGTGAGCGTGTAATTCGTGCCCGTGCCGCCGGCGAGCGAGAGCAAGGACCAAGTCACGTAATTCGTGCCGCCGTTGGTGCTGAGGACACCGCCGACTGCGCTGACGAACGTGAGGTTCGTGGGCAGCGTGTCAATGACCACGACGTTCGACGCGCTGGCCGGGCCGAGGTTGGTGACGGCGATGGTGTAGGAGAACGTCTGGCCGGGCGTGACGTTGGTTGAGCCGGATTTGGTCACGGCCAGATCGGCGGTCGGAAGCACGGTGAGCGTGACGGTCGCGGGTGTGGAGTTCGAGCTGCCGTCGTTGGCCTGGTAAGTGAAACTGTCCGGGCCGCTGTAGTTCGCGGTCGGCGTGTAAGTGAACGAGCCGTTCGTGCTCAACGAGACCGTGCCGTGGCTGGCGGGGCTGACGATCACGGAGGTCAAGGCGTTGCTCTCGGTGTCGGTGTCGTTGCCGAGCACGCCGGGCGCGGTGATGGTCAGGGTCAGATTGTTCGTGGCGGTGTAGCTGTCGCCGTTCGCG
>SCTL01000068.1 GCA_004297495.1 Verrucomicrobiota bacterium | reverse complement strand
CGCCGTCACGCAATTGCATGACGATAACGGCCACACGGGTGTTGGTCTTGCTTTCACACTGGGCGAAGGCAATCAACTAGTGTGTGAAGCGGCACGTTTCTATGCCCAACGCCTCGTCGGAAAATCCATTGAGGAAATCATGGCTGACTTCGGCGCGTTGCAACACGCGCTGGCTGATGAACAACAATTCCGCTGGCTCGGTCCGCACAAGGGCGTCGTCCAACTTGCGCTCGCCTCCGTCACGAATGCCTGCTGGGATTTATGGGCCAAGATGCACGGTGTGTCTCTGTGGAAATTGCTGCTCGACCTGACGCCCGAGCAAATCGTCGCCACGCTTGATCTCTCCTATCTTGAAGACGAACTCACCCCGGCTTCGGCGTTGAAGATTGTTCGCGAGCATCAGCCGACGCGTCACGCGCGCGAAAGTGTTTTGAAATCCGGCTATCCTGGTTACGACACGTCTGTCGGTTGGTTCAATTACGACGACGAAGAGGTCCGCGAAAACTGCAAACGCGCCATCGCCGACGGTTTCACTGCAATGAAACTAAAAGTCGGCTCGCGCGATCCCGAACGCGATTTACGCCGGGCGCACATCGTTCGAGAAGTCGCAGGTGATCAAACGCGCGTGATGGTGGACGCAAACCAGCAATGGACCTTGCCGCAAGCACTCGACATCTGCCAGCGGCTGCGCGCCATCAATCCGTTTTGGATCGAAGAGCCGACGCACCCTGACGACGTGCTCGGTCACAAAACGCTTGCCGATGCGATTGCGCCCACGAAGCTCGCGCTCGGCGAGCACGTCCCCAACCGCGTCGTGTTCAAAAACTATTTGCAGGCGAAATGTGCCGGTTTCATTCAGCCCGACGCCGTGCGTGTTGCGGGCGTGAGCGAATTTATTGCCGTGAGTCTGCTCTGCCGCAAATTTGGCGTTCCCGCCGTGCCGCACGTCGGCGACATGGGGCAACTTCACCAGCATCTTGCTCTGTTCAATCATATTGCACTCGGCCACGAAGCCATCTTTCTCGAACACATCCCACATCTGCGCGAACATTTCATTCATCCGTGTCGTGTCCAGGGTGGCGTTTATCAAACTCCGCAGGAAGCTGGTGCGAGTTGTGATTTGAAACCATGAGTCTCTTCAGCTTGAAAAATAAAACGGCTCTCGTCACCGGCGCAGCGTCCGGCATTGGCGCAGCGTTAGGAGAACTTTTTGCCTATGCGGGCGCGACCGTGTGGATCGCTGATCGGGATGAGGCGAACGGACGAGCAGTTGCGGAGCGAATCGGTGGAAAGTTTCTGCTGCTCGATGTCGCGAGCGAAGCGGATTGCGCGCGCGCAGCCCAAACCGTGGGGGCGCTGGACGTGCTGGCAAACGTCGCGGGCATTGGTTACGTCGGCACGCTGCTCAACACGACGGCGGCTGATCTTGATCGGCTGCACACGGTGAACGTGCGCGGCGTGTTTAACTGTTGCAAAGCGTTCGTCCCCGCGATGCTCGAACGCAAATCAGGCAGCGTGATCAACATGGCTTCGATTGCCGGCGTCGTCGCAGTGCGCGAACGACTGGCCTACACCACGACCAAGTTTGCCGTCGTCGGCATGACCAAGGCGCTGGCATTGGACCATTCGCACACGGGAGTGCGCTTCAATTGCATCTGCCCCGGTCGCGTGGAAACCCCATTCGTGCTGGCGCGACTCAAGGAATATCCCGATCCGCAGGCCGCGTATCTCGATATGGCTTCGACGCAACTCAACGGCAGGATGGCGAAGCCCGAGGAAGTCGCCGCCGCCGCGCTTTATCTCGCCTCAGACGAAAGCGCGATGGTGACGGGCAGTGCGCTGATGGTTGATGGTGGCTGGAGTGCGGGAAAATAAATGCACCCAAATGAGGATTATTCGTTATCAGGACCGCCGGGGGAATATCGGCTATGCCGCGCGGCAGGAGGATGGTTCAGCGCTGAAACTCGCCGGGGACATTTATGCCGTGCCACAAGTAACAAGTGAGAAGGCAGACGTTGCACAGTTGTTCGCACCAATCGCGCCATCGAGCATCATTTGCATTGGACTGAACTACCGCCAACACGCGGAGGAAACGGGTGCAAAGCTTCCTGAGTATCCCGTCGTGTTCTTCAAAGGCATCAACACGCTACAACATCCCGGCGAACCCATTCAAATTCCCACTCACCTGCGCAGCGATGAGGTGGATTACGAATGCGAACTGGCGGTTGTCATCGGTCGCGCGTGCAAAAATGTGTCCCGGCAAAATGCACTCGATCACGTGCTCGGCTACACCTGCTGCAACGACGTCAGTGCACGCGATTGGCAGATCAAGCGCGGTGGCGGCCAGTGGTCACGCGGCAAATCGTTTGACACGTTCAGTCCGCTTGGACCATGTCTCGTCACGCGCGATGAGATTCCAAACCCGAACGCGCTCAAGATTCGCACGATCTTGAACGGTCAGGTGATGCAGGACTGGAACACGAACGACATGATCTTTGACGTGCCGACGTTGATCGAATTCCTAAGCGGCAGCACGACACTACTGCCCGGCACGGTAATTTTGACCGGGACACCGCATG
>SCTL01000758.1 GCA_004297495.1 Verrucomicrobiota bacterium | reverse complement strand
GCCGTTCGTTAGATTGGCAGAAGGTGTGTCGCTCGTTCCGCTAGAGCGCGATTATTTGTTTCTAACTGAAGGAGACGATACTCCGTCGGTAGAGGGTTTCGATTTTGCTCTTCCTCAATGGTTAGCAGACAAGG
Organism: Verrucomicrobiota bacterium; assembly: GCA_004297495.1. Classification (GTDB taxonomy): domain Bacteria; phylum Verrucomicrobiota; class Verrucomicrobiia; order Limisphaerales; family JADLHS01; genus SCTL01. The sequence goes on along the minus strand of SCTL01000758.1, from coordinate 5,185 downwards.
TCTCTGGATTTTCAAGGTCGGCATTTATTGAGGCGGAATTTTGGGGTGGAGACGGAATGCAAGCGTCAGTGGTTTTCGAGCAATCGAAGATTCTATTGGGACCGGAGATTTCGGCCGGAGCGATCAACTCGGCGTTACGTCAAATGGGAATTGTTGAAAGGCCTTCAATCACTTTTTTTGGCCTGCCTGTTACCAAAGGCAAAGATCCCTTTGACATGGTTGGGTTAGGAAAACACAGGTCGGTCAGTGCTTGGTTGCGAGCGAGCAATGAACTGAGCGCTAGTTAGCAGGTTCTTAAATTCCGCGTGGCAATTTCCACGGTTCATCGCTAGATTGCTTCAAGACTTTATGCAAGCCACCTCCGTTGAATTGAAACGCGATTGCGCGGCCATCGCGATTCCCGCCGGCTCGGCGACCACGTTGCCCGCGGGCAGCGCCGTGGACATCACGCAAACGCTCGGCGGCAGTTACACGGTCCATGCCGCGGGCGGTCTGTTCCGCATCGCGGCGCAGGACGCGGACGCGTTGGGGCTGGAGCGTCCGGCGGAATCGGCGGCGGGCGCAGCGGGCGAAGCGAACGAGCAGATGGTGTGGGACACGTTGCGCACGTGTTTTGATCCGGAGATTCCCGTGAACATCGTGGACCTCGGGCTGGTGTATGACATGCAGTTCGCCAAGCTGCCCGCCGGCGGCGCGCGCGTGGACGTGAAGATGACGTTGACCGCGCCGGGTTGCGGCATGGGCCCGAGCATCGCGGGGGATGCCCAGGTGAAACTGCTCAGCCTCCCGGGCATCGAGGACGCGCGCGTGGAGATCGTCTGGGATCCGCCGTGGCATCACTCGATGATCACGGAGGCGGGAAGAAAGATTCTGGGGTTGGAGTGAAGGGGGAACATTCAACATTCAACATTCAACGTCGAACATCGAAGTCGGGAATCGTTCGCGTGGAATCTGAAGTTGGGCGTTGAATGTTGAATGTTGAGCGTTGAATGTTTCCCAATCCAACCAAGAAATCCCTTTACCCGCCGTCGCAAGTTCCGTAGAGTTTCTGCCGCATTGGATGGGGTCGTAGCTCAGTTGGTAGAGCACCACAATGGCATTGTGGGGGTCATGGGTTCGAATCCCTTCGGCTCCACCATCCTTCCGCAAACCGCTCCTGGCTTCCTCGCTACGGCTCGACGTAAACCGGCGTGTCCACGCTGACGAGCTTGATCAAGTATTCCGCGTTCCAGTTCGCGAGGCGAAAACAGCCGTGCGATTCCGTGCGCCCGACTTGTTCTGGATTCGGCGTGCCGTGGATGCCGTAGCCGGGTTTGTCCAGACTGATCCACGCCGTGCCCACGGGATTGTTCGGGCCGGGCGGGATCATCAACTTGGTTTGAATCTGCCGCGCTTCCTCCGACTCGGGAAACACCGCCGGGTCGAACGTGTAATTCGGATTCGGCGCGATCGCCGTCACGTGCAACTCGCCGGCGGGCCGCTTCTCCACTCGCGCGGCGATGCTGCACGGAAAGTGCGCGAGCAAATTTGTGTTCGCGTCGAACGCTTCCAGTTTTTTCTCCGCGAGACTGATCACGAGGAACGCCGCCTTCGCAGTCGGGGCAGGGTAGTCCGCGACCGGAATCTGCACGGAAGTTCCGGCAAGAGTGTTTGTCCAGTCCACGCCGGGATTTAGCCGGCGGATCAAGTTCGGCGACGCGTGCCCGAGTTCGGCGACGAGTTCGAGAATGGATTCGTAATCGAGCGCGGTTTGCTGCGACTTGCCGAGCCACGTCTTGCTCAACGGCTGCAACCGCGCCAGATCGTTCGACGTAACGACGTAATTCGTGAGCGGCGCGCCGTCCACTGAAAGTGCGGCGCGGGTGGCTGCGTCGAGTTCGCCGCTCGCCGTCAATCCGGTTCTGCGTTGAAACGCCAGCAACGCCGCGCGCGTTTGCGAGCCGTTCACACCGTCAATCGAGCCGGAGGAAATTCCCAGACGCGCGAGCGCGATTTGCGTTTCGAGCGTGTCCTTTGGCGGGCGGGGAAAGGTTGTGGTTGCTGGCGACGGTGAATTCGGTTGCAGCGAGGCCGCAGGACTGCGCGAGCGCGGCACAGTCTGGGCGGAAGGTGGCGCGGGCTGGTTAGTTCGTGGAACGGTGGACGCGGTTGGTCGCCGAGTTTGGGTTTCTCCAGATTTCCACCAAAGCCAGCCGATGAACGCCAGCACGACCAGCGTCGCCAGCCAGTAACCGAGGTTGCCCCGGCCACGACCCGAACTGGAAAGGCGGTATTTGCGGCGCGCCACGGCGGGATTTAGCCAGAACGCGCGCGAAAGCCCAAGCCGGAATCACCGTTCGCGCCGCCGCTCGGAGCGACGCGGGATTTCAACCCCGGGCTTTTCCCCGGGCCTGCTTCCGGGCGTGGCTCGGGTTGTGGAAAAAATCCTGACGGCTAATGTGTCCTCGCATTTTCACGCTGGGTGAAAAAATCGGTGGTGGGGCGGCGGCGAGTGTGTTAGTGGGTTTCACACCGCCGCCGCCTGAATCCAAGGAGAAATGAAACGACGAACGCTACGCCCCTCGGGATCGGCCCCCGCGCTGCCACCGAACATTTTTCTGGCGACTATCGCGAGCGCCACGTCTTCCTCCGGATCTGCGTCTTCTCATGCAAGCCCCGGCGGCGCGAACTCTTGCGACTCCGACAGCGGCAGCTTGTCGCATCAATCAAGTTTTGGTGACGGTCCTTCTGGTTCTGGTCCAACTGTGCAATACAGTTACACGAGTGTCGGCCATTTCAGCCCCACGCTCGCCGTCACCGACAATCTCGGCGGCACAAGCACCGCCCGCGCCTTGGCATAGCCAGTGAAGTCGAAGGATTGCGAGAGGCGGGCTGCGAGGCCTGCCTCTTGGTTTTTGAACACCAGCGGCGCAAATTTCCCTTCTTCACTTTCCGCCAGCGCCCTCGCAAACTGCGCGCGTGAGTCTCCACGCCGATGAGCTTCGCGCGCCGCTGAAACAATTCTTCGGCTTCGACTCCTTTCGTCCGTTGCAGGAGGAAATCATCCGCGACTCGCTCGCGGGACACGACGTCGTCGCGATTCTGCCGACCGGTGGCGGCAAGTCGCTCTGTTTCCAACTGCCCGCGCTCGTGCGGCCCGGACTCACCGTCGTCGTCTCGCCGCTCATCGCGTTGATGAAGGATCAGGTGGACGCGTTGCAGTCGGCGGGAGTCGCGGCGACTTTTTTGAATTCCTCGCTCAACGCCGGTGAATCGCGTCCGCGTTTGCGCGGCTTGCACAATGGCGAATTCAAACTGCTCTACGTCGCGCCGGAGCGGTTGATGTTGTCCGGCTTTCTCGACGACTTGAAAAAGTGGAACGTCAGTCTCTTCGCCATTGACGAGGCGCATTGCATCAGCGAATGGGGACACGATTTCCGCCCGGAGTATCGGCAGATTGCATCGCTGCGCGAACAATTTCCCGGCGTGCCGTTCATGGCGCTCACCGCCACGGCCACCGAGCGTGTGCGCGCGGACATCTTGACGCAACTCCACTTTCACGATCCGCGCTGCTACGTCGCCAGTTTCAATCGTCCGAACCTCACCTATCGCGTCGCCGCCAAGACCGGCGCGTATGAGCAAATCCTCTCCTTCATCCAAGCGCGCCCGGGCGAGAGCGGCATCATCTATGGCCAGTCGCGCAAGACCGCCGAGGACCTCGCGCGAAAACTGAGCGAGGACGGCGTGACGGCGTTGCCGTATCACGCGGGCTTGGACGCCGGGGTGCGTTCACAGAATCAGGAAAAATTTCTCCGCGACGAAGCGCGCGTGGTGTGCGCGACCATCGCGTTCGGCATGGGCATCAACAAACCGAACGTCCGCTTCGTCATCCACTACGATCTGCCGAAGAACATCGAGGGCTACTATCAGGAAACCGGACGCGCGGGCCGCGATGGGCTGCCGGGCGAATGTTTGTTGCTCTTCAGTCCCGGCGACCGCGTGAAACAGATGCGGTTCATTGACGAGAAACCCAATCCGCAGGAACGCGAAATCGCCCGCGCGCAACTCGAGCAGATGATTCACTACGCGGAGATCGCCAGTTGCCGCCGGGAATTCTTGCTGGGCTACTTCGGCGAGAAGTTTGCGCCAGCCGAAACTCCTTACCCCGGCCCTCGCCCATTCCGAAGGGGCGAGGGAGAAGCGTCTGCCGTCTCCAAAAAAATCGAGGGCGGGAATTTGCAGAATGAGCAAACGAATCGGCTGGTGCATCCGCCCGCTGTTCCCCTCTCCCATCCGATGGGAGAGGGGTCAGGAGTGAGGGTCCGCGAGGAAGTGAATTGTTCCGGCTGCGATAACTGCCTCTCGCCGCGCGCGACGTGGGACGGAACGGTGGCCGCGCAGAAATTTCTCTCCTGCGTCTATCGCGTCCGCCAGCACGGCGGGTTTGGCGTCGGCCTGAATCATATCGTCGAAGTCCTCACCGGCGCGGAGACGGAGAAGGTCCGCAAGTTCGGCCACGCGCAACTTTCCACCTACAACATCGGTGGCGAACACACGCGCGCCGAATGGGGCGCGATCGGACGCGAACTCGTCCGGCTCGGTTTCCTCTACCAGAACACGGAAAAATTCAGCATCATCGAAATCACCGAGGAAGGATTGGCCGCGCTCAAGACGCGCCAGAAGATCACGCTCACCAGACCCGTCGCGCCCACCGAGCCGCAGAAACATCGCGCCGGCGAAATCGCGTGTGACGAAGCGCTCTTTGAAAAACTGCGCGCGCTGCGCAAGCAACTGGCCGACGAACGCGGCGTGCCGCCCTACATCGTTTTCTCCGACGTGGCGCTGCGGCAGATGGCGCGGTTTTATCCGGCGGACGAACGCGAGTTTGCCCGCATCAGCGGCGTGGGCGACAAGAAGCTGCACGAGTTCGGGGAAAGTTTTCTCGGCGAAATCTCCCGGCACTTGCAATCGAACGCGCGGCAGATTTTTGCCGATGAGTCCTTTTCAGAGAACTCGCCCAGCCCGCCGCCGCGCCGCTCGCGCCTGAACGACACCGTGCGCGAGACGCTGCATTTTTTCCGTCAGGGCAAAACGGTTTCCGAGATCGCCCGCGTTCGCGGCCTGAAGGACAGCACGATCTACAGCCACTTCGAAGAAGCGATGCTCGCCGGCGAGGCGATTGATGTGAACACGCTCCTGAGCATGG
>SCTL01000757.1 GCA_004297495.1 Verrucomicrobiota bacterium | reverse complement strand
AAACGAAGACGCCGGCGTGATGACTGGACGTGTCATGCTGAACAAACGTCTAATGGCCAGCGTAACCTTTTCCAACCAGTCTTCGTTTTGATAAGCGAATGATTACGCGCCAGCTTACTCTTACCCCGTGAAATCTCCCCTGTTGCTATGCGTGATACTTGCGGGCGCTGGCTGTCCGGCCGCTGGGAGTTTGCGGAACGAACACGTTTTGCAAAATGACGCGCTCGCGCGAACGTTTTCCACCGAAAGCAATGTGCTGCGGACTATCCGGATGGCGAACAAACTCTCTGGCGCAACGGTCGCGCCCGCGAAGTCGCCGGAATTCCGATTGCGACTGTCGCAGGGAACAGAGCGACCAGAAACCGCGGTGGCGCTCACGTCGGCGGATTTCCGCGTGCTCAAATTTGCGCCGCATGAAAGCCAGTCGCGTCAGGAACTAACATTCGCCCTTACAAACGAAGTTCACCAACTCGGCGTCGAAGTTTCTTATGAACTGTCTGGGGCCGATCATTTCATGCGCAAGTGGCTGGAGATTATCAGCGGCAAAGCGGTGACGTTGGAGCGGATTGATGTCGAAGTTCTGAATTTGCCAGATGCTTGGCAGCCGTTCACAAATCGAGAAATCACCGCGAACGCGCCCGGCCGATGGAATCCGGGTTTGGGCCAGCCGCTTTACACTTCCAACAGTGCGACGTTCTGGGGCGTTGAATTTCCTGCGGCGGACAACTACGTCCGGGACGGTGGACTTTACACCGGCTATTTGTGGGGACGGAAACTTCAACCGGGCCAGCCCTATCGCACTTACGCTGCCGTCATGGGTGTCGCTGACGATCCGGCGTTCGTGACGGACGCATTCTTCGATTACATCAATCGCATCCGCGCGCGTCCGCTGCGCTTGCAGGTGCAATACAATTCGTGGTTCGACTTCGGCAGCAGCGTCAGTCAGGAGAAATTTGCCGCGAGCGTCCTGAAAGTGAATCAGGAACTCGTCACCGCGCGCGGCAATCGTTCGTTGAACGCGTATGTGATCGATGACGGATGGCAGGATGCGAAAGCCGATTGGTCCGATAAGGTGTGGAAGGTGAATGAAAAATTTGATCCGCGTTTCACCTCGAGTCTCAGCACGGTAAAGGACGTTCAGTCACGCCTCGGGCTGTGGATGAGTCCAGGCTGTCTCTTCGGCGCGCACGCGGAAGTCGCAGCACTGCGTGCTCAAGGATTCGAAGCGTTGGATGATTGGATGTCCATGGCCGGCCCGCGTTACATGCAGGCGCTGGAAGATCGTCTGGTGGAACTCACGCGGCAGGGCATTGGCTTCTACAAACTGGATGGCCTCTTCGGTCATCTGAACCTGCGCAACTTTGAATTGCACGGCGAGAAATACGGCCTCCCCGCGATGCCGCAACTCGGCTTGCAAGGTTTCACCGCCGGCGATGCGCGCCTGAACGATCCGCGCTTCGACGAGTTGAAGATTTATTATCTCACCGCCGGCACGGAGCGGTTGATGCAAATTTTCTCGAAGCTCGGCGCGGTTGATCCGGACATCTACATCGTCATCTCCAACGGCGCGTATTTGAGTCCTTGGTGGTTGATGTATGTGGACGCGGTCTGGATGATCAATGCCGGCGACGCGGCCAAAGGCGGGTCGCGCTCGGACGAACTGGTTTATCGCGACGGGCGGTATCACGACATCTGGCGCACGAAACACACGCAGTTTCCGATGAGTTCGGTTTTCAATCACGAGCCGAAGAAAACCACGACCGGTGAATCGCCGGAAATCTTTCAGCAATACCTGTTCATGAGCCTCTCGCGCGGCACAGGGCTGATCGAATTATACCTCAAGCCGTCCATCCTGCGGCCTGCAGATTGGGACGTGTTGAGCGAAGGATTGCATTGGGCGACCGAAAGATTTCCGACCTTTGCGCGGGTGCGCATGCACGGCGGGCGACCGGAAGCCGGCGAAGTTTACGGCTACACCGCGTGGGATCAGACGCGCGGCTACATCTCCGTTCACAATCCATCGGACAAACCGCAGTCCTACACGGTGAAGCTGGACCGCGCCTTCGGTTTGCCCCCGCGCAGCGGAACGTTTCATTTGAGTTCACCCCTCGCCGGTTCGACGCGCGGATTGCCGGAGCAATGCAAGTCCGGCGACTCGCTGACTTTTGAATTGTCGCCCCGGGAAATCCGCATCCTCGATTTTGATTCCAAAAAATTGTAGCGGAGCGCGGGTCTGCGACCCGCAGCAGCTTCGCAAGTCGGAGACGTTTGGAATTGGCGACGATGTTTTGAAATTCCGGCATGCTGCGGCTCACAGAGCCGCGCTCCGTAAAAGCGCCGTAGGCGCGGCATAGTTGTAGAACAGCGTTCAACAGACCACAAAGCCGCGTCGGGGCGGCATGTTCGGAAGATGTCGCTCCTGACGGAGCTTGAAATTCTTGGCGATGGGTTTCTACAAAGATGTCGCGCCTACGGCGCTGCGCGAATATCCCGTTGAGATTCGAAGCGCGGGCTCACTTGGTGATTTTGACCTCTACAGGCAATCCTCCATGAGCCGTATGGTCTTCAATAACATCAAGGCGAAACTCGCCTATGAAAAGCGTGTACTCCCTGCGCGTCGGGGATAAACCTCCTATGACCTTTGATTCGCCTGCTTTGATGTAGTCACCCGCTTGATCTTCTGCCCAAGGGAAGCTGCCATAATAAGTTCGATCTCCAGTCGTACTGTAGGGAACCAGTTGCGGCTTGTCGTCCTTAATACAGGAAAAGTAAATCACTTTCTGATTTGGAAGCTTGAGACCGCACCACTCGCCCCGCTGCAAGACAAAGTCCTTGGAATATGGAATGTCGCTTACAACCTTGACCTTTCCTGGTTGTGGATCCGAGCAGCCAAACAAAAACAAGAGGCTTGGAAATAAGCAGAATGACAGAATCCTAGACATTGGATTCGTCGCTTGCTCCCGGGTTTTTCTTCGGCACACCGAAAACCTCAAGCTCTCTACAACGTTCTGAGATCGATTCAAGCCAATGTTCGGCGTCTTTTTGTGGTCCGTCCACGATGAGCATAGTCGGATCGCCCGGATGTTTAACGACCGCATACCAATCCTTATTGAAGGGCACCGGATCGTCAGGTGAATGTCGGTAAACATCAATTCCGCCAATGAGTTCCCCTGAGGGAATTTGCTTGCTGCTGTAAGATTGAGACGAAACTGGACCGGTTCCCGAAAGTAGCACTCCTGCCATGATCGACTCAGGGATATTCTGCATCCATGAAGGCAGAGCATCGCCCACAAATTGAACTGGCGTCCAATTTCGTTCCATGACCACTCTAAATTCTTCCACAGTCATGAACTTGAGTTTCATAGATTCCCTTTCTTCTGCACCTTCGCCGCGACTTTCAGGTGCAGGCCGTTCAACCGGATTCGGCCAGTTCGCCCAACGTCATCCGCCAACTGCATGAGATTGGCGTCGCTGTAGGTTTGAAAGCTGCCGTGGTCTAAATCATTCACTCCAGCCGCAAGCTTGCGCTTCAAGACAGCAACTTTGATTTTGTCCACGGTGCTCATGAATTATTTCTTCTTCGCATGGACTTTCGCGGCGACTTTTAACCGCAGGCCATTCAACCGGATGAAGCCGGTGGCGTCGTCCTGGTTGTAGGCTTTGGTCGGGTCGGCTTCCATCGTGGCGATGTGCGGGTTGTAGAGGCTCACTTTGGACTTGCGGCCGGCGACCATGATGTTGCCTTTGTAGAGTTTCACGCGCACCGTGCCGGTCACGTTCTTCTGCGATTCCTCGACGTAGGCCTGCAACGCTTCGCGTTCGGGTGCGAACCAGAAGCCGTTGTAAACGAGCTCGGCATACTTCGGGATGAGCGCGTCGCGCTGGTGCATGACTTCGCGATCCATCGTGAGCGATTCCATCTGGCGATGCGCGAAATGCAGGATCGCACCGCCGGGCGTCTCATACACGCCGCGGCTC
>SCTL01000756.1 GCA_004297495.1 Verrucomicrobiota bacterium | reverse complement strand
TGCGGTTCGATTGACTTGACCGTCTTGTGGAACAGCCACGGCAGATACCACGCGTTGATGGCGAGATAAGCCAGGCCGCCACCAAGGGTCAATCCAATCGGACCGAGTTTGCGGACGAAGAAAATATTCAATCCCAACGCGAGCGCGGCCTGCGCGACGAAGGCGAAGGTTTGTTTGCGAATCACACCGAGGCCGTTGAGCAAGATCGAGTGGTTGTTAGCCCATTGCATCACGAAGTAATAAAGCCCGATGGCGCAGATGAGCAGCATCGAAGGTGCGGAAGCTTCGCCGACCCAAAGGTGAAACAGAAAGTGTCCGGCGAACGCCATGAAAAGAAAGGCCGCGCCGTAAGCCGCAACGAAATAAAAATTCACCTGCCGGTAGATGCGCTGAATCCATGGCACGTCGCCGAGCGCCTTCGCGTTGCCGAACGCCGGCCACAGTGGCGCGGTGATGATGCCGAGCAAGCCGATGAGTTGCGCGAAGACGCGCTGGGCGACGGAATAGGGAGTGACTTGATCCGCCGAGAGAAATTGCGCGATTAGAAAGGCGTCAGATTGAAATGCGACAATGGTGCAGACTTGCAGAATGAGAAATCCCAGGCCCGTGCGCAGGACGGATTTGGTCGCCTTCTCGGTTACGAAGCTCCAGGACGGGCGGATTTCTTCGATGCCGCGTCCGAAGATCGTCCAGAGCGCGAAGCCGGCGGCAAAGAGCGCGTTGACGCCGATGTTCGCGACGGCGATACCGAGCAGCCCGGTGTCGAACTTCACCGCCGCATAGAGCGTGAGCAGGCTGGTGACATTGGCAATCAAGCCTTGCAGGTTGAACAGGTGCAATTCCTGTCGCGCCGCGTAGATGGGTTGAATGAATCCCCAAACCATGCTCGCAATGAAACAGCCCAGCGCCAGCGCGGCGGCGGTGGGAATCTCGTGGACGAAGCGGTCACTCTTCGGGGGAAACAGCGCGGTCCAATGGATGTGTGGAAACGAGAGACACGTCACCAAAGCCAGCAGCGCGCCGATTCCCAGCAGCGCGAAAAAAGTCGAACTGACAAGTTCTCGTTGCACCTGTTTGTTCCCCAGAGCGGTTTGCTCCGTCAAAGTGTTTTGCAATCCGAAGCCAAGCCCGAGGTTGGAAAACTGAATCCAGCCGACGGTGCTGACGATGACCGTGAGCAAACCGTAGCCTTCATTGCCGAGGTAACGGACAGCGAGTGGGACATTGATCAGGCTGACCGCCGCGCCGACGATGCGCGCCAGCAGATTCGTCGAAATGGCAAGCTTGGCGCGGCCGCCGCGGCCCGAATGGAAATGGCGTTCGATGAATCGTTGGAGAAAAACCTGCATCCTCGTTAAGAGTGCACGCCGCAGACCACCAATCGTTTTGGCAGTTCCTCATTCGCGCGGGCGAGGTCGGCGGGGATGCCGATGTCTATGAAGTAGCCGTCGAAGGCGCGGGCGCAAAGCTGGCGCGCGGCGGCGAGGCGCGGGAAGAGATCGCGTTCGAGCGAGGACGCGCTTTCGGGCAGGTGCGCGAGCGCGTCGCGTCGCAAGCAATAGATTCCGCCGTTGATGAGGCCCGCACCGGTCCGGCCTTTCTCCTCGAACGCGACCACGTGTTCGCCATCGAGTCGCACGCTGCCGTAGCGGCCCGCGTCGTCCACGCGGCGGAGGGCCATCGCGGCGAGCGCGGTGGGATGTGCGGTCAGGAGTTGCGCGAGTTGCGGCAAGGGGATGTCGAAGATGGTGTCGCCGTTGAGCACGAGGAACTGATCGTCGAGTTGCGCGCGGGCGAGTCGGATCGCGCCGCCGGTGCCGAGCGGCGAGGGTTCGTGCGAGTAACTGATGGCGACGCCGAACTTCTCTCCCGCCCCAAAATGATTGCGGATGACTTCGCCAAGATGACTGACGCAGAAGACCACGCGACCGACACCGTTTCGTCCGAGCAAGGCGACGATGTGTTCGAGGAATGGTCGTCCGCCGATGGGCAGCATGGGCTTGGGAACGGAGCGCGTGAGTTCACCGAGTCGCGTGCCAAGACCCCCAACCAGAACAACT
>SCTL01000755.1 GCA_004297495.1 Verrucomicrobiota bacterium | reverse complement strand
AATAGACCTGGTGGCACTGGTCAAGCCCTCAAACTCATGAGCTGCGCCTTGAAAAATACATTCCGAAAACTTGGCGGTGCGGCGATCATCGGTCTGGTCATGATCACGCTCGCGTCCCGCGCCGAAGAAACCAAGGCGGGTGCGACGAACAAGACTGCGGCGGCTTCGACCAATGCCGCGCCGGTTGAGGCTGCCATTCCGCGTTCGGTTTTTGTGATCCCGACGTCGCTGGCGGAAGGACGTGATCCATTTTTCCCCCATCGTACAGGTTTCATTGTTGCGGCGGCGACCGGACCCGGCAAGCCCACTGCGACCATCCCGGGTGACTTGGTAGTCAAGGGAATTTCCGGAACGGCGGACCGGCGGTTTTGTTTGATCAACGACGTGAACTTTGGTGTGGGGGATGAGTTGGACGTGAAAACGAATTCTGGAAAAGTTCGCGTGCTATGCCTTGCCATCCACGAGGACACTGTTACCATCAGCGTCGGCGGGGTCAGGCAGGAGCTGAAATTTCGTACCCGCTTTTGATCGGTCAAGTCTCAAAGTCTTACGGGATTCGCTGTGCGGCGTCACAGCGTGATGTTTCGTTCGATTCGTAAACGGTGGTTTGTCTTGATGCGGGACAGGTTGCGAGTCACGCGGGCACAAAAACAGTCTCTTCCCCGTGAACCCAGCGTCCGGCCCATCATGGCACCGTGTTTGCTAAATCTCAGTCGCAATTTCTGAACGGTCTGTAGTGATTATTGACGTCAACCGAAGAACAACCGAAAAAATGAAACTCAAACTCGCCCTCGCTGCCCTCATTGCGTCGCTGGCCACCAACCTTGTCGTTGCCCAGGACAATTCCAATCCCGCTCCGGCGCCCACGGCACCCGCCGCGGAAATGCCCGCGCCTGCGCCAACCGAGGTTGCGACGCCAGCCCCCGCGCCCGCAGTGTCGGCCAGCGCGGTCATCCCGCTCATCCAATTTCAAGATGTGCCCCTGACCACCGCCATTGAAAACCTGGCGCGGCAGGCGGGATTGAATTACATCCTCGATCCCGAGGTCACGTTCGGCCAGCCGGACGAAAAAGGCGGCGTCAAGCCCCAGCCGAACATCACGCTGCGCTGGGAAAACCTCACCGCCGACCAGGCCCTCGCCGCGCTGTTGAACAATTACAAACTCAGGCTCGACGAAGATCCCAGGACCAAGATCGGCCGCATCACGAAAAAAAGCGGCGACGAGCCGCTCGAAACGCGCATCATCCAACTTCAATACTCCAGCACCAATATCATCTCCGCCGTGTCCGCCGCTTTTACCGACAAGCGCAGCAAGGTCATTGGTGACGTTCGCACGAGCCAACTGGTCGTTGTGGCCACTGCCAAGGAACTGGTGGACGTGGAAAATCTCGTCAGTCGTTTGGACACGCGCACGAAACAAGTCTTGATCGAAGCGCGACTCGTCGAGACCTCGATGAATCCTCAGACTTCCAAGGGGATTGATTGGACCAAGACCTTGGGGGCGCAAAACTTCTCCTTTGGCAATGGCATCATGTCCGGCCAAAGTGTTTCCACGCAGACCGGCGGCTCGACCCCGAATAATCGCAACCTATCCAATCCGAATGGACCTTTCACTTCTACCAACGTCCTTACCTCCATCATCGGCAATGGCGGCTTAGGATTGAGCACATCGGGTGGTTTTACTCCTGGCATCGGCTTCCTCAACGCCGATGGTGTTCATGCAGTGCTCTCATTCATGAACGCGTCTGCCGATGCCAAGGTCATTTCAGCACCGCGCACTGTGACGCTTGATAATGAAACGGCGCATATCTCTGTGACACGCGCCTCGCCGATCATCAACGTCACGCCTGGCACGGCCAACACCACCGGTGGTTCGACGATTACCTACACCAACCTTGGTGTCATCCTCGATGTGACGCCGCGCATCTCGGCGAACAGCTTCGTCAATCTGAAGGTTGTCCCGGAAGTCTCCCGCATCTTCGACCGGATTTCGCGCCAGGTCGGCAATTCGGCCAACGGCACCGCCAACGTCTTCGAGGCCGACGAGTACGACATCCGCAAGATCGAGACACACGTTATGATTCCCAGCGGCAACACGCTCGTCATGGGTGGCCTTGTTCAGGATGACGTCCGCAACACCAGCACCAAGGTGCCCGTGTTCGGTGACATTCCCGTGCTCGGCAGTGCCTTCCGCAGCAGCGGCAAGTCCCGCCAGAAATCGAATCTCTTGGTTTTCATCACTCCTACGATTGTCCAAGACGACGATTATCGTCCTGCGACCAGTGACTTCCTGAAAACCCCGATGCCGGAAGGCCTCGAAGGCGATTGGACTGCTTGGGATAACACGAAACCGATGGATTGGAGCAAGCCAGTAGTGGGCAATCCCGGTCGCAGCCAATCCAGTAAGTAAGCCATTGCAAAACACAATCAACAGTCTTGTGCCTTGATTGACATGAAAACAAAAACTTTTAAGTGCCTCGCGAAGCTATGGGGCCGCGGCGTTGTCCTAGCCGCGATTGCGCTCTCCGTCAGTAATCTTAGGGCCACGCCCGCAGTCGCCACAGTATCGGGAGGGCCTACGTCGTCGAATTCCAAGTCCTACGGCTATCGGGATGGAGATACTGCACAGGAGGCGCAATTCAACGGTCCGTGGGCGATGGCCTTGGATAGCTCGAGTACCATCTTGTATGTTGCCGACCGCACCAATAACGCCATTCGGAAACTCGATCTTGATTTGAATCAGACGCTCACGTTTTTGCCCAACGACGTCGTGCCTGCCAGCTCGATTAGCAAACCGGTTGGTGTAGCGGTTGACACTGGCAATAATCTTTACGTCCTGAACCGCGGGGCCGGCAACAACGGATCAGTGCTGAAATTTGACCGCTACGGTGACCCGCTTGGTACGGTGGCGACAAACCTGGTCGCGGCGAACGCCATGGCATTGGATTCGGCCACGAATGTATTCGTGACGTGCAGCACCAACACCATTAAGCGGATCAGCGTAAACGGAACGATCACTACGATCTCCACCATCACGAACGCGGGGACCGTGCTCCAAGGCATTGCCGTCACGCCCAGTGGAAAACTTGCTGTTTGCGATTTCGGCAACCACGGCGTCTGGCTCATTGATCCCAGCAATCCCACGAACGGCAATCCTACCAAATTCACCGGCTTCAATGGAGCCGGCGACCACTTTGGGTCAACGAATTTCGCGAAATTCAATCAACCCTTCGGCGTTGCTGCGGCGGGATCAGGTATGCTGGTGATCACCGACTATGGCAACCACCGCGTCAAAGTTGTGGATTCCGCCGGCAACGTCTGCACTCTCTATGGTGTGTGTTCGAACAATTGGGTCACCGGCTCGGGTACTTATCCAGGTTGGTGGGATGGCAATGGCTGCCTCTGCCAGACGACGTGCCAAACTTGCGCCAACTACGCTGAAGCGCGCTCACCATTGGGCGTGATCTTCGCGCCCAACGGCGATGTTTACACCACTGAGGTCTATTATCATCTTATTCGCAAAGTGACGAGCACCGGACTCCCGTTGCTGCCCCCACCGCCGCCGCTCGCGCCGCAAAATCTGGTCGCGACCGCGATTCCCGGACAGGTCAGTCTCTCTTGGTCGCCTTCTGCGGGGGCTTCCAGTTACAACGTGAAGCGGTCTCCGTCCAGCGGCGGTCCTTACACCGCCATTGCGAACGTAAGCTCCACAACCAATGTTGACACCACCGTGGTCAACGGCTCGACCTATTACTATGTTGTATCGGCCTTGAATGGCGTCAGTGAGAGCCCCAATTCAGCGGAAGCCGTGGTAACGCCTCCATTCCCGCCTGTCTCGGATCCACAAATCGGCTACGTAACTTTTCCGCCGCCGGACTTTTGGTCAGTATTTCATCCCGCCTCGCAGGTTATTTTCAATAACGACGCGTTGATCGTCATCCAGGGAGAAGCAGGGACCCAAACCTTTTACGAGTTCACAAATACGCCCTATGCTACAAATGTTCCCAACCCGACGACGTCCTCCCAGTCGGCGCCGCAAGGATATGTTGATGGACTCTATTCGGTGAGCGGGCTCACAGTGGGCTCGGTGGTGCCTTTCCTTTCCATCAAGGCGTTCGGTCACCATCCCGGGCGCTCCGACAGCGCGATGGTCACCGCTCAATTCCAGTATATTGTTGGTAACCCGACCATCGTCGGTGACAATGGCGCCCGTTTCACAGTCTATGATATCACCGGAGGGGCAAATCTGTATTACACCACCGACGGGAGCGTCCCCGACCCGACCACAAACGCGGCGGCCACCACCTTCGCTGGCGTCATCAGCGGCACCAACGGCATACTTTTGTCTCCGACGTTTGCGAACCCCACCAATCTGACATTGAGGGTTCGCGGTTTCAAAAACAACTACCAGCCGAGCGGAATCGTCACCAAGATCTTTTCTCCCGCCAATTTCGTTCCCACGAGAATCACCTTCGGCCTTACCAACGGTGAACCGACCAGTTCGTTTTTGGCTCGTCCCGGACAGGTGTTTT
>SCTL01000754.1 GCA_004297495.1 Verrucomicrobiota bacterium | reverse complement strand
GGTCGGCGGCGGCTTTGAGTTCCGCGAGCGCGGTTTGTTTGAGCGGTTCGATTTCGTCCAGGAATCCAGCCATAGAATTGTGGATGGAAGATAGTGGATGGTGGATGGAAGAAAAGAAAAACGGCTGAACATTCAACATTCAACATTCAACGCCCAACGTCGAAGTCACGACATCCTTGGGTGTTGGAAGTTGAATGTTGAGCGTTGAATGTTTCCCCACAAAAGCAAAACGGGCGACCATTGCTGATCGCCCGTCTGAAAACTGTAAGCGGTAGCTTACGCTGCTTTCGCCAGCACTGCGCCGGGCTTGGCTTTGAGCGCGGTCTTGGCGAGGTCAACGAGGACTTGGAACGCCGCGTTGTCCTGCGCCGCGATGTCGGCGATGACCTTGCGATCCAACTCGCACTTGGCGGCCTTGAGTCCTTCGATGAGCCGGCTGTAAGTGATGCCGGAGGCGCGGGCGGCGGCGTTGATGCGCGCCTGCCAGAGATAGCGGAACGTGCGCTTCTTCACGCGCCGGTCGCGATAGGCGTATTGCCGGCCGTGATCCACGGCGTCGCTGGCGTAGCGGTAAAGTTTGGAGCGTTTGAGGCGGAAGCCTTTTGCCGCTTGCAACATGCGGTTGCGGCGTTTGCGGGAGGCTGGAGAATTTGTGACGCGCATTTCTAGTTCGGAGTTGAGAGTTGAAAGTTGAGAGCCGGATCAGTGGCTGAACGGGAGGTTCTGCTTGATGCGGTAGGCGTCCGTCGCGTGGACGAGCGTGGCGCCGCGCAGGCCGCGACGGCGTTTGGCGCTTTTGGTCTGACACAGGTGCCGGCGACCGGCGCTGCTGCGCAGGACTTTGCCACGCGCCGTGATCTTGAAGCGCTTGGCGACCGATTTCTTGGTTTTGATGCCTTTGGGACGTCGCATAAAATTCTGTTTCGTTCAAAAAGAGCGCGCAATATAGGAACCGGTGCGTCGCCGTGCAAGCTGTATTTTTCGCGCAAACGGTCAAAGGCGATTCCGGTTCATCCACCAGAGCAGGAATCCGAACAAGGTCGCCACGAATACGCCGACAATGACGGACGCGACCAGGTTGCGGACGAACTTGCGGCGGCGGGCGCGTCCGCCCATGCCGGGAAGCAGGTAATACCGTTCCTTTTCACGATCAGCTCGACCAAACATAGTCAGGCTTTCTTTTCGGGAGCCTTACTTCCCTCTGATTTTTTGATTTCAGGCTCGCTCAAAGCCTGATGAATTCGGGGTCACGCTTGACCTGGGTCGGACTTTAGCCCGCAAAGTCAGCGGACTCAAGAGTGGAATCACTTGGACGATTTGAAATCACTTGCCTGCGGAATGGTGGCCGCGTAATTTGAGCGACCTTGGGCGCACCCATAGCTCAATTGGATAGAGCATCTGACTACGGATCAGAAGGTTTTAGGTTCAACTCCTAATGGGTGCGCCAGTTTCATTTCCCAAAAAAGTTTCCCGCAGAAAAAAACCGGCCCGGAATTTTTTTTGCGCGTACTGCCGACGACAGCCGGGTGTTCGCTCCAAATCCCGCGAGAATTATTTTCGGCAATCTCCGCGTCTGGGTTGACATCAAGCGCGCGCTGGTTAGTCTGACACGAACACTCTTTGATACGGACACGTTGTGGCTGAGAAAGACGATTATCTGTTGGACATGTTGACGGACCTCGGGTTCGTCTCACCGGAACAAGTCGAAAAGGCGCGCGGGGAAGCGGCGTCCGCCGGCGTGGGCGTGGTGGATCTGCTCGTCGCCAACAAACTCATCCGACCCGAGGACGTGACCCAGGCCAAGGCGGCGCATTTCGGCGCGGAAGTCGTCTCGCTGGCCGCGATGAAAGTTGAAGATGACGTCATCGCCGCCGTCCCCCGCCACATCGCCCGCAAGTATCGCATCGTTCCCGTTTTCAAACATGAAGGGTCCATCACCATCGCGATTTCCGATCCGTCGGACGTGGCGACGATTGACGCGCTGAATCACGTGCTGGCGATGGACGTGCAGGTGCAGGTGGCTTCGGAGGCGGACATCGAGGCGGCCTTGGGCAAGTACTACGGCGGTCGCACTGACAGCGCCGTGGACAAGATGATTCAGGACATCACCAAAGGTGAGGTCGAGATCGCCGTGCCCGGCGCCGTGGCCGACGACGTGGGCGCGGTCGTGGAGGCGGACGCGCCGTTGATCAAGCTGGTGAATCAGATCATCATTGACGCCTTCAAGATGCGCGCGTCGGATATTCATCTTGAACCGATGCCGAAAAAATTCCGCCTGCGCTACCGCATTGACGGCATGTTGCAGGAAGTGAAGAGCCCGCCGAAGCGATTGCAGGCTTCGATCATCGCGCGGTTGAAGATTCAATCCAACATGTCCATCTCGGAACACCGGATTCCGCAGGACGGCCGCATCCAGACCAACGTCGGCGGCAAGACGATTGACTTGCGCGTGTCGTGTCTGCCGACCAATCACGGCGAATCCATCGTGATGCGTATACTGGACAAGGAAGGCTTGCGCCTCGGTCTTGGCGAACTGGGTTTCTTTGCGGACGATCAGCAGACGTTCGAGAAGATGATCGGTTTGCCCGACGGCATCCTGCTCGTCACCGGGCCCACCGGTTCCGGCAAAACGACAACGCTTTACTCCTGTCTACACTTCATCAACCGGCCTGACCGCAAGATCATCACGGTCGAGGACCCGGTGGAATACATCCTGGCCGGCATCAACCAGGTGCAGGTGAGCGAAATCGTGGGGTTGACGTTTGGCACCGCGCTGCGCTCGATGCTCCGCCAGGCGCCCAACGTGATCATGATTGGTGAAATTCGCGATATGGAAACCGCGTCCATTGCGATCAACGCCTCGCTCACGGGTCATTTGGTGTTCTCGACGCTGCACACCAACGACGCACCGGGCGCGGTGACGCGCTTGATTGACATCGGCGTGAAACCATTCCTCGTGGCCTCGTCCACGCGCTGTCTGATGGCGCAACGGCTCGTGCGCAAGATTTGCAAGAAGTGCACCGCGCCTTACACGCCCACGCCGGAGGAATTGCGTTCGCTCAACATCACCCCTGAGCAGGCGGCGGAGGCGAACTTCCGGAAGGGTCGCGGCTGTCCGGATTGCAACGGCAGCGGACATCGCGGGCGCATGGGCATTTTCGAGGTGTTCATCGTGGACGACGACGCGCGCAAATTGATTTACGACAAGGTGCCCACGTCCGTGCTCCGCGCGCGCGCGCGCGAAGCACGGACGTGGGCACCTTGTCGTAAA
>SCTL01000753.1 GCA_004297495.1 Verrucomicrobiota bacterium | reverse complement strand
CGGATTGGAATCCCATTTCCAGCGCGTTCGTCGTGACGATTTTCATCCTCGCCGGCATTGGCTTGAACAGTCCCATCGAAGGTTTGATGTGCGCCTCCATCGTACTCATCGCGTGCAGCGAGGGAGGCGACATGCAACAGGACCGCTCGACCGGCTGGCGTTTGGGCACGAATCGCGTCGTGCAATTCCGCTATCAAGTCATTGGCATCGCCATGGGTGCAGTACTCGCCGTGGCGTTGGCGAAGGTCTTCATGAACGCTTATCCGGTGCTCAAGGCGAACCAGTATGCAAACCCGGGCGTAGCCGGTGCTCAATGGCAATCCACAATGACGTACAAATTCGTTGGCGCGCTCAGAGGTATCACCGGACGCAACCCGCATGTGATGACGGCCATGTGGATGGGCATCGGCCTAGGCGTGCTCATCGAAGTCGCGCGCAAGCTCATGAAGAAGAGCGAGGGCTTTCAGAAATTCGCTAAAGGCTCGCGCGCCGGTTTCGTGGTGGAATTCTTTTTAGACTCTGTTTTGATCGCCAGTCCTTATGCCTCTTCATTCGGTGGTTTCGCGGAGTTGCCGACCATTTGGTGGTGGGCTGCGGGCGGCGTGGCCGGCTCGCTCTACGCGACGCTCGAAGAAAAACTGAAGCCCGCGGCCAAGCCGGGCGAAGTGGAATTGCCCTCTGACATGAGCACCGTCTCGCTCGTGGGTGGCGGCTTGATCGCCGGCGAAGCACTGGCCTCACTGGGCGTTGGTATCTTCTTACTCATTCAGTCAGGCGCGCTCGGCAAGATATTCGGCGGCTGAATTCTCAACTCTGACCAGAATGAAAACGGCCGCGCCCTCTTTGGACGCGGCCGTTTTGCTGAATCCGTTCCGCTTACTCGACGCCGATCTTCTTCAAGAACGGCTCGATGCTGCGTTTGCGACCGAGAAATTTCTCGATGGACTCGTTCACGTCGCGCGAATTGCCGACGGCATAAACTTCATTGCGCAGTCGCAAGCCCGCGTTCACGTCGAGATAACCATCCGGCGCTTTCTCGAACACCGTGGCCATGTCCGCCGCGATGGCATCGGCCCATGCGTAGCCATAGTAACCCGCGTCGTAGCCGACGAAGTGACCGAGGTGCGCAATCAGGTAGCTGTTTTCTGGCACGGGCAGAAACGTTTCGCTCAACGTCTTGTTCGCCAGCGCCATTGAGTCCTTGACGTTCGACGCGTCAACTTGCGTGTGCAGCACGAGGTCCGTGATGCCGAAGGAAAGTTGCCGGCGATAAAACGTCCCGTAGATCGCGTACTTCGACGCCTTGAGTTGCTTGAGAATTTCCTGAGGGATTTTTTTGCTCGGGTCGCGATAGTCCGCCGCAAAGCTGTCCAGCACGGTCTTGTCCCACACCCACGCTTCGAGCATTTGCGACGGCGCTTCCACAAAATCGCCCGGCACACTCGTGCCCGCGAAGCGCGAAAACTTCGCGCGCGTCAGCACGTCGTGCATCGCGTGGCCGAACTCGTGGAACATCGTCACCACGTCGTCGTGTTGGAGGAGCGACGGCTTGTCCTTGGATGGCGGCGGAAAATTGCAGACGAGCGAGCATACGGGGCGTTGATACGTGCCGTCGGCGAGTTGCTTGCCATCCGTGATGCCGAACACGGCGAAGTGATTGAACTTTCCTTCGCGCGGATACATGTCGAGATAGAAGAAGCCGAGCGGCTCGCCGGACTTCGTGTCGCTCACGGCCCAGAGTTGCAGGTCGTCAATCCACTTGTAGGGCGCTTCCACGCGCTCGAACTTGAGGCCGAAGATGCGCTGATAAATCGTGAACATGCCGTCCAGCACGCTTTTCATCGGGAAGTAATCGCGCAACGCCTCGGCGTCCACAGTGTATTTCTCCTTCTTCAACTGCTCGGCGTAATAGCGCCAGTCCCAGATATTGATCTTCGCGTTCGCGTCGCCGGTTTCCTTCACCTTCAACTGACGGAACTCCTCAAGCTCCTTGTCGAACTTCGGTTGCAATCCCTTGTTCAACTTCTGCTCGAACGCCAGCGCCGTCGCGCCGTCCTTCGCCATCTTCACTTCGATCTGATAATCCGCCCAGTTCTTGTAACCGAGCTTCGTCGCGATCTGATGACGCAGCGTGAGAATCTTTTCGATCAACGAATCATTCTCCGCCATCGCCAGACTGTGCTGTTCGGTCACAATTTTCTTTCGCACCGCTTCGCTCTTCGCGTACTCGGCCACCGCGAGATATTGCCACGTCACATTGACCATGACGGTGTATTCGTCGTCGCCGGTTTTCACGCCGGGCGCGCTGAGCAAACTGTCCGGCACACCGTCAAGTTCGGCCTTGGTGAACTTGAGCGCCTTCTGCGACTTGGTCACGTTGCTGGAAAAATCCGTGCTCACGTTGGAAAGCTCCTTGCGCAACCGCTCGACTTCGTCGCGCTCGGCTTTCGGCAACGCCAGTCCCGCGCGGCGATAATCGCGCAAAGTTTCTTCAAGCAGCTTCGCCTCCTCACCCGCGAGTTTGGGCTGCATGTCGGCGTAAGCCTTGATGGCCTTGTAAACGTCCTCGCGATAATCGAGGCCCACGGCCCATTCCTGGATGTGCTTGAGTTCGTCCGTGGCCGTATCGCGCATCGCGGCGCTGGTGC
>SCTL01000067.1 GCA_004297495.1 Verrucomicrobiota bacterium | reverse complement strand
GTGCATCCCACGCTCTGCACGAACGTGACCGTGCGCGGCCTGCACATTGAAACGCATGGTCCGAACAATGACGGCTGCGATCCCGAATGTTGCCGCGACGTGCTGATCGAGAACACGCTCTTCGATACCGGCGATGATTGCATCGCCATCAAGTCCGGCCGCAACAACGACGGCCGGCGCGTCGGCGTGGCGTCGGAGAATTTCATCATCCGCAAATGCACGATGAAGGACGGCCACGGCGGTGTGACGATTGGCAGCGAAATTTCCGGCGGCTGCCGCAACGTGTTCGTCGAGGATTGCGACATGGACAGCGTGAATCTCGATCGCGTGTTGCGTTTCAAATCGAACGCCGTGCGCGGCGGCGTGGTGGAAAGTGTTTTCATGCGCAATGTGCGCGTTGGCAAAGTCGGACGCGAGGCGTTGCAGATTGATTTCACCTACGAGGAAGGTGCGAACGGCCCGCACAAACCAGTCGTGCGAAACGTGCTGATGGAAAACGTGACGGTGCGCGAGGTGCCGCGCGTGCTGGACGTGCGCGGCTTTCCCGGCAGCACAATCACCAACGTCATCGTCCGCAACTGCGCGTTCGCGGGCTTGAGCAAGGAAGACACCGTGCAAGAGGCGGACGTGAAGTTGGAGAACTGCAAAATCGAGCGGGCGAAGTAGCCGTCGTAGCGGCGTCTCGGCAGAGCGCCGCATTTATTCATAGGGAAGTTAGCGGCGCTCTGCCGAGACGCCGCTACGACGTGGGTTCAACCCGCGCTTGCGTTCCGGGAGGTTTGGTTTGATTATCCCGGCACGCCCGCCGCGCCAACGCCAACCGCGTGGGTGACAGCAATGATTCGAACCGAGTTCCAATTATGAAAACATGTCGTCCTCTTCCCGCCCCGCTTTTGATCCTCACGTTCGTGGTCACGCTGGCCGCGCCGAATCTTCACGCCAACGACTGGGCGCAATGGCGCGGGCCGAATCGCAACGGTGTTTCCACCGAGACTGGCCTGCTCGCGGAATGGCCGAAGGACGGGCCGAAGTTGCTCTGGCACGTCAGCAACATCGGCGAGGGCTACTCCACGCCCTCGGTTGTCGGCGACAGACTTTTTCTTTTGAGCAACGAGGGCCTGACGAATGAATTCGCGCTCGCGCTTTCAAAAAAGGACGGCAGCCGCGTCTGGTCTGCGCCACTGGGCCAGGTCGGCAATCCGAAACAGCAGCCCAGTTATCCCGCCGCCCGCTCAACACCCACGATCGAAGGCGATGTGCTTTACGCGCTCGGTTCGGATGGCGATCTGGTCTGTTTCGAAAAGTCCAAGGGCAAGGAACGCTGGCGGAAAAATCTCCGCACGGATTTCGGCGGCAAGCCGGGTGAGTGGGCTTATTCGGAATCTCCGCTGATTGACGGCGACGCGCTGATCTGCACACCGGGCGGAAGCAGCGCGACGGTTGTGGCACTGAACAAGAAATCCGGCGACGTGATGTGGAAATGCGCTGCGCCCGGCGGCGACGACGCCACGTATGCTTCGCCCATCATCGTCGAAGCGGCGGGCGTGAAACAATACGTGCAATTTCTCGCGAA
>SCTL01000752.1 GCA_004297495.1 Verrucomicrobiota bacterium | reverse complement strand
TCATCGCCTGCCTCGGCAGCGCCGCGCATCTGCTCACGGCGGCCACGGCCATTCCGTTTGGCCCAATCCGTTTCACCGAGGAAATCGGGCCGAAATTTTTCGATCAACTCGGCTGGCCCATGCCGTTGCTGTGGATTCTTGCCGTGCTCAACTCGCGCGGCGTCGCCCGCATGATCCTGCGCCCCTGGCGCAAGCTCCGCGTCTATGGTTTCTGGCTCATTGGCCTCACCGTGGTGTTGACCGTGGCGTTTGACGTCGCGCTCGAACCTTACGCCGCGCACTCGCGCCATTATTGGATCTGGCTGCCGACGCGACTGCCCCTCACCTGGCACACCGCGCCGGTCAGCAATTTTCCCGCCTGGGCGCTCACGGCGGGATTGATCCTCGCCTTCGCCTCGCCTTCGCTCATCAACAAAGACCAGCGCCCACGCAAATCCAAACCTGACGCGCATCCGCTGATTCTCTGGCTGCTGGCGGTGCTGTTTCTCTCCGCGAACTCCGCGCAGGCAGGATTTCTCTCCGCCGCCGCCTTCGGAATTGCCGCCGCCGTCATCGCCGCCGCCTTCGCAATTCGCGGCGCGCGGTGGTGATGAATGTTGAAACATCGCTTCCCTATTGCCGCCCCGTTCGCCTTCCTGTAAAACCCCATCATGCCGAGCCGGGAAAAACTCTCTGAATTCGTCGCGTGGTGTGACAAGAACATCACCGGTGACGAAAAGGGTCAGGCGCAAATCTTTCTCGACCGGCTCTTTCAAGCTTTCGATCAGCCCGGCTGTCTCGACGTGGGCGGTGTGACTGAATTCCGTATCCGCAAAGCCGATCAAGATGGCGGTGGCACCGCGTTCGCCGATTATGTGTGGAAACCCGTCGTGCTGATCGAAATGAAAAAGCGCGGCGAGAATCTTCAGAAACATTATCGCCAGGCTTTCGATAATTGGACGCGTCTCGTTCCCAACCGCCCGCGCTATGTCGTCCAATGCAACTTCGACGAGTTTCGCATTTACGACTTCGACACCGACCTCGACACGCCCAAGGACACGCTCGCGCTGAAGGATTTGCCGGAGCGCTGGGGGCCGCTCGAATTTCTCGCGCCGGGCAATCCAAAACCACATTTCGACCACGACCGCGTTGATGTTACCACCAAAGCCGCCGACAAATTGGCGGAATGCTTCAAATGGATGCTGCGCAAAGACCGCAAGCCACAGATTGAACGTTCCGTCGCGCAACGCTT
The DNA here is from genome assembly GCA_004297495.1 of Verrucomicrobiota bacterium. GTDB lineage: Bacteria > Verrucomicrobiota > Verrucomicrobiia > Limisphaerales > JADLHS01 > SCTL01. The sequence continues at coordinate 3,265 of SCTL01000752.1, read as the reverse complement.
CATTTTGCAAATGCTCGTCGCCTTATTTGCCGAGGACATTGATTTGCTACCAAAACATTTCGTCACCAACTTGCTTGATGAATGCACCACACCTGCGGACAGCTATGAACTGTTGGGTGGACTTTTTAAGGCCATGAACCAGTCCAAGGCGGCAGGTGGCGGGCGTTACAAGGAAGTTCCCTATTTCAACGGCGGTCTCTTTGCCAATCCCGCCCAATTGGAAATCCAAGACCGCGAACTGGTGCTTTTACGTGAGGCGGCAATATTCAAATGGAACAAAGTGCAGCCGGAAATTTTTGGCACTATTTTTCAGCACTCAATGGACAAAGACGAGCAGCGTGCGCTTGGCGCGCACTTCACGCATCCGTCCGACATCATGAAAATCGTCAAACCGACGATCACCGATCCGTGGAAGGAACAGATTGAAAATGCTAAAACCCTTAGACGCCTTGTCGAACTTCGTGACAGGCTGAATCAATTTCGGGTGCTTGATCCCGCCTGCGGCTCTGGCAACTTCCTTTATATTGCTTACCGCGAACTTAAACGCATTGAAGCTCGCCTCATCGAAAGAATGCAGGAATTTCCCAGCCGCGCTGAACCTGGCCAGCGCATGTTGAGCTTCTTGAGTGTTCAAAATTTTTACGGCATGGATATTTTGCCGTTCGCTGTCGAGCTTGCAAAGGTCACTATGATGATTGGCCGTAAACTTGCGATTGATGAATTGCACATTACCGAGCCAGCTTTGCCTTTCGGCAACCTCGATCAGAACTTCATCTCAACTGATGCGCTAATTCAATCCGAGTCAATTGGCTTAACGGGCAAGCAAAAGAATTGGCGACGCGCTTTGCTTGAGAACGACAAACCGATTCTGGTTCAATGGCCGGAAGCCGACGTGATTATCGGCAATCCTCCTTTCAATGGTGCAAAGAAGCTCAAGCCCGACCTTGGGACGGACTACGTTAAGGCCATACGAAAAGCGTATCCCGATGTGCCTGGCATGGCCGATTACTGCGTCAGTTGGATTCGCAAAGCACATGACCATCTCCCACCTTGCACTGCCGCTGATCCGGTAGTCGGACGCGCTGGACTCGTCGGGACGCAGAACATCCGCAATAACCAATCCCGCGTCGGCGGACTCGATTACGTTGCGAAGACAGGCACGATTATTGAAGCCGTCGAGAACCAGCCGTGGTCTGGCGAAGCCAACGTCAGCGTCTCTATCGCCAATTGGGTGAAGACGCAGGACGCGACGCTGCTGCCCAAAACGAGCAAACTTTGGTTCAAAGTTGAACCGTCCGCTGGTGCAAAGAAGCTCCGCAAACGCGGCAGCGGTCCGGCGACCAAGGAATACGAATTGGATTGCCGGGAATGCGAGCAAATCAACTCCGCTCTTTCAGACGAAACGGACGTTAGTATGGCTGCGGTGCTTGTTTGCAACACCAAACCACAACGAGTGTTTCAGGGAATAACGCACGGACATAAGGCATTTCTTCTTACGCCTGCTCAAAAGACACAACTCCTCAAGGAAGACCCCTCTTCCGAACCAGTGATTTTTCCATATCTCGTCGGCAACGAGTTGGTTACTGGGGATGGCACTCCTTCGCGGTTTCTTATCAATTTTGAACAGCGAGACGTGAATTCGGCTCAGGCGTTCACAAAAGCTTTTGAGCGCGTAAAACAGAATGTCTTGCCCCAAAGAGTCAAGGCGGCTGAGGAAGGTAAAGATAGCGAGGGGAACATGCGCTCACATCATAAACAGTTCCTCGAACGCTGGTGGAAACTTACGTGGGACAGGGCAGACATGCTTGCGGCTATTCTCAAATTGAATGGCCGCTACATCGTTTGTTCTCGCACTACCAAGCGCCCTATTTTCAACTTCGTTTCCTCGGACATTCATCCCGGTGATGCCTTGCAGGTGTTCATTTTCGATGACGATTACAGCTACGGGGTTTTACAAGCGAGCGTCCATTGGCTTTGGTTCATTACCAAGTGTTCCAAGCAAACTGAACGTCCACGCTACACTTCTGAATCCATCTTCGACACATTCCCGTGGCCGCAGACGACGACGGTGAAGCAGATTGACGCCGTGGCGGCGGCGGCGCGCGAGTTGCGCCATGTGCGCGCCGAGGCGTTGCCGAAACTGAAGGGCGGCCTGCGCGCACTCTATCGCACCCTCGAATTGCCCGGCGCGAATCCGCTCAAGGACGCCCACGCCGCACTCGACACCGCCGTCCTCACCGCCTACGGCTTCAACGCCAAAAAGGATTTGCTCGCCCAACTCCTCGCCCTGAACCAGCAAGTCACCGCGAAGATCGAGAAAGGCGAACCCGTCACCGCGCCCGGAGTGCCGAAGAATTATCCCGACGCGCAGAAGTTGGTGACGGAGGATTGCATCCAGGCTGGAGCGGCCAACCGCACATTCTCATACGCCGATCCGCCACCTGCGGCCACGCATCCAAGTTTGACGCCTGAACAAGCCTATGGCGACGCGGCGCATTATTATTCCGGCAAAGAAGAGTCCCCGCCGTACCGCACCAAGAAATAGCGCGGTGGTGATCAACTCGCGGATGTGACGGCCCGTTTCTTCAGCAAAACTTTTTCCACGCGCGTGCCGTCGAGACTTTCCACGCGCAAATCGAATTGCCCGACGCTCAACGTGTCGCCCGGTTTCGGGAAGCCGCCCAGCCGTTGCGTGATCCAGCCGCTCGTCGTCGTAACGCCTTCCTCCGGCACGCGTTCGCCCAGCAAATCCTCCAGCTCGTGCAGCGGCAGCGTGCCCGTGATTTCCCATTCCGCTTCGCCCTTCCGCACGGCCAGCGGCGTCTCCTGATCGAACTCGTCCTGAATCTGCCCCACGATTTCCTCCAGAATATTTTCCAGCGTGATCAAGCCAACCGTGCCGCCATATTCATCCACCACCACGGCCATGTGCAATTTCCGGTCGAGAAAAAGCTGGAGCAATTTTTCCAAGCGCGCCGTTTCGGGCACGTAAATCAACTTCCTCGCCGCCGGCAGCAGTTCCGCCGCCGACCGCGCCTTGAGCCGTTGCGCGTAAAGGTCCTTGATGTGAACCACCCCGAGCGTCTTGTCCAGATCGCCGGAGTCGCAAATCGGAAAGCGCGAGAAGCGCGATTTCTCCGCCACGTCCAGGCACTCGGCGATGCTCGCTTCCGTGGAAAGCACCGTGAGTTCCTGTCGCGGGCGCATCACTTCGCGCGCGACGCGTCGCCGCAAATCCAGCGCGTTGAGTATCACGTTGCGTCCG